>OMRN01000477.1 GCA_900313265.1 uncultured Lachnospiraceae bacterium
AGCCGTCATACACGTGATTATGCTGATATAATTTATAATAAATACCAGGATAATGGCGGCAGCCAGCATAATCAGAAAAACCTTGTAATTATATCCCAGAATCAGCCCGCCGATACAGGCAAATCCTTTCCCGCCTTTAAATTTCATATAAAACGGAAAAATATGCCCCAAAGCACATAAAGATGCACAAAGAACACCCGCAAACGAAAGATCCGGAAAAAGCCATGAACCGAGTTTATAACACAGGAATGCTTTGAAAATATCAAAAAGAGCCGTAAAAACTCCCGCTTTTGTTCCCATGGTAATAACCGCATTGGACGCACCGGCATTATTCGACCCGGATTTGCGAATATCAAATCCTTTGATTTTACCCAGTATATATGCCGGATTAATGCTGCCGACGGCATAGCACAGAATCGCAAGCAGGGCAAGTTTCATAATCTGTTCTCCCGTTTTTTCCGGGTTTTATTCGATGGGATGACTTGCCTCGAATAATTCGGAAAACTTATTATAAATCTCCTCGGATTCCGGATCGGCAACAAATAACAATACCTTATTATCCTTGTTATCAGCCTGGTCTTCCGGCATATAAGAATAAACTACCGCATAGATATTTGCCGTATCCAGTTTATACAGTTTATAAGCAAGTGCCACACCCGATTCCGTATGATCATTAAAAAGCGTAAAATCATATCCCTTCTTTGATAACTCATCCAGTGTGATCCTTGATGAATCCGCCAGACCGTTCAATTCTTTTAACAGTTCTTCCGGTGATTCATTGTCAGCTTCCGCACTCTTTTGAGAATCCTGAACACTCACGGTTATATCCTCGAATTTTTCCGGATTCTCCGGAACGGAATTATTGCATCCCGCCAAACTGATAATCATTAACGATACTAATAATCCTGCTGCTATTTTTTTCATTTTCACGCTCCTTTCCTTTTATAACGCCGTTTTATAATTCATATTCATCCTTAAGGATGGAAAAATACATCCGGTCTTCATAAGCTCCGTCCCTGAAAAAATATTCCCTCAGGGTACCGTCTTCTTTAAATCCGCACTTTTTTATCACTTTGCCGGAAGCCTTGTTGGACGGTCTTACACAGATTTGAACTTTATTCAGACCAATCTTATCAAATCCGTAACCGATAACCGCCTTCGTGGCTTCGGTCGCATATCCCTTTCCCTGAAAAGCCGTGCCGATACAATACTCGATTTCCGCAAAACGGTTGTCCGAATCCACAAGAAAATACGCAACCTGTCCTATACACTCTTCGCTTTCCTTTTCGATAACAGCCCAGCGATAATAATATCCGCTCTGATTCCTTCCGATGTATTCATCTAAAAGCGCAGTTACTTCTTCTTTCGTTTTGTAAGAAGGTTCACCGTACATCCACTGAACTTCATCATCCGAAACCCAGTTTCGCATCATGGAAGGCACATCACTGTAGCGAAATGCTCTTAAAATAAGCCTTTCCGTTTCAATCCGGCCGGTTCCGCACGGAGAAACCGTGTTTGTCAAAGCATGCGGCACATGCTCTTTCATCCGTAAAATCGTCTCTTCGACCGATATACACTTTGCATACCTTCCGGGCCACATGGACTCATTATAAAACCGGCAGGTCGCTTCGGCGCTCATATATGCATTGTCACGGGTAGAATTGCATCCCTCGGGAACAATGACTTCAAATCCGTTTTCAAAAGCACTTTTAATCGTGGCATCAACACAATAATCGGTCTGAAGTCCCGTAATAATCAGTGTTTGAATATGTCTGTTCTGCAAGTATTCAATAAGTCCGACATTCCTGTTTAGACAGCTGTTGACTTTTTTATCGAAAACTCTTTCCCCGTCATGAGGCCTGATCTCATCAAAGATTTCAAAAGCCCCGTCCCCGGCAGAGAATCCGGATCCTTCCCCGTCATCATGTCTTACATACACGACTTCGATCTCATTTTTTCGCGCCTCATCAATCAGTCTTCTGACATTTTTCCTGAATTCATCGAATGCATAAAGCCGTTCATCCGTTATGCCTTTTTGAACATCAATCACCAGAAGTATCATTTTTTCTCCTCTTCACTGTCTTACCGTGGTATGATACGAACGCACCGTACGGATAATCCATTGCAATTATATCATATTTTATCCGAAAAATGCGTATAAAAGAACCGTGATCCGAATACCGCCTTCACATATGGCGATTTTTGACAATTTATAGTAAAATAATACTGTTTCGGCCAAAAACGTTTTTTACCTCATAAAAAGGATGAAACATAAATGAAAAAAAAGAGAATCTTAATCATTGTATACTGGCTTGTTTTTCTGATTCTGGCAGGCACTCTTTTGGTTTTGTTTGAATACCATGCCTATAAAAAGAAGGCCGTCGATAATCTGACTGAGCAGACAAATTCCATTTTAGAAGAGCTTCCGCAGATTGCCAAAAATGACGCATATGCGCAGATTGATTATTCCACGATGCACTCCGCCAAACTGGACAGTCTGCTTCTTGCACTGCAAAATGTTCATTCGTTAAACCGTGCGAATTCGATTGCC
>OMRN01000474.1 GCA_900313265.1 uncultured Lachnospiraceae bacterium
CTTGCTGTCTGGAAGAAAGGACGCAGCAAAAGGCTGTGGACACATATCTGGGCACACAGGGGATTCTATCTGATGTTCCTTCCGGTTGCTGTTCTTGTCCTCATACTTTACTATTGGCCCATGCTCGGTATCCGGTATTCTTTTTTCGACTACAAACCGGTCGGAGATCCGGTGTTTGTCGGATTCAAGCATTTTCAGAAGATGTTTTCCACCAAGGCATTCTGGACGTCTTTCGGAAATACGCTGTTTTTGAGTATCATGAAGCTTCTGCTTACAACGGCGACATCGGTTATCATCTCGGTTTTCTTAAATGAAATGAAGAATATTTATGCGAAGAAAACCCTGCAGACACTGATTTATCTTCCCCACTTTATGTCATGGGCCGTTGTGGCATCGATTTTTTCACTGATTTTAAGTCCCTCAGCGACCGGTATGATTAACGGAATTCTGAAAGATTTAAACATTATCGATCCGAACGGGGCCGGAATTTATTTCCTGGCGGACAAGGCATGGTGGAGACCGATTTTCTTCCTGATTAATATCTGGAAGGAAACAGGATGGGGAACCGTAATCTTTCTTGCCACTCTTTCCGGTATCAATCCGGAGCTTTACGAAGCAGCGGATATTGACGGAGCAAACAGACTTCAGAAAATATGGTATGTCACCGTTCCTGCTTTATCCCAGACGATTATTATTGTACTGATACTGAATCTTGCAAAAGTAATGAATATGTTTGAATCCGTATTCGTACTTTATAACTCGGCGGTTTATGATGTTTCGGATGTAATTTCAACGTATATCTACAGACAGACATTTACGATTGCACTTCCGAATTACGGTTACACAACGGCTGTAGGTTTGTTTAAATCCCTCGTTGGCGGCGGTCTCGTAATTCTGTGTAACTGGATCAGCAAGCAGATTCGCGGACGCGGAATATTATAAGGGAGGGATTGGTCATGACATTGAAAGAGAATGATAATCAGGCAGAAGGCAAAAAGAAAATCAAAATTGCCCAGACCAAAGCAAGGAAAAAAATAGACTGGTTTGATATTGTTAATTACATTATTTTTACGATTATCGCACTTATTATTATCGTCCCGATCTGGAAGGTGCTGGTGGATTCGTTTAACCAGGTAGGCGTATATCAGTTTAAACTTTTCCCGACGAAATTTACACTGGACGGATACCGTGTAATTATTGAAACAAAGCAGTTATATCGTCCGTTTCTGAATTCGTTTATTACGACGATTGCCGGAACTCTTTTCGGACTGGCCGTAGCTACTCTCGGAGGATATGTACTGTCTCAGGAGGAACTTCCCGGAAGGGCTGCACTGGCATATTTCCTTTTGTTTACAATGATTTTCTCCGGAGGAATGATTCCCGAGTACCTCGTAATGAAGAAGCTTCACCTGGTGAACTCCATGTGGATTCTGGTTGTAAAGCATGCGGTAAATGTTTACAATATTATTCTGATGAAGAACTTCTTTGAGGGAATTCCGAAATCCCTGCATGAAGCGGCGCGAATCGACGGGTGTTCGACGATGGGAATTTTCTTCAAAATCGTACTTCCGTTATCCAAAGCAGCGCTGGCTTCCGTGGGACTGATGTATGCGGTTACCGTCTGGAATGATTACTCTACCGTAAAAATTTATATTACGGATCCCACGCAGGTTAATTTCCAGTATAAATTGCGTAACATGATTATGGATGGAGATACGCCGACAACGTCATATGATGTATCGCAGACGACACTGTTTAATGCCGGAATCGTATCCGCAATTCTCCCGTTTATGATTCTTTATCCTTTCCTGCAGCAGTATTTTGTACAGGGTGTAAATATCGGTGCGGTAAAAGAATAATACGGTGTATTTAAGAAAAGAAGCCGGAATTCTCCCCTTAAATGCGGGGAAAATATCCGGCTTTTATTATCCGGGATACGGAGTATTTTCGTAATCGAACATACGGCAGATAAACGTTCCCGGTATTTATACGGCATTGCCCCGGCCGGAAAGAAGAAAAAACGGGGTAAGAATATTTGATTCGGAAAAGGAAACTGATATGAATAAAATTTATTGGGCCGGAGATTCCACTGTTGCGTTTAACAGTATTGTTACATATCCGCAGACCGGTATCGGACAGGTTTTTCCGCTCTATCTGACAGAGGATGCGGAAGTAATCAATCACGCCATGAACGGAAGATCCACGAAAAGTTTTATGTCGGA
>OMRN01000471.1 GCA_900313265.1 uncultured Lachnospiraceae bacterium
CCGCTGTCTGCAAAGATGAAGGTTCCGTTTGCACCGTATTCGCAGTTCGGAACGTCCATAACAAAGAATGCGGAAACAAGCTTGCATCCTGCCTTGGTCTTAAGAATCTGTAAGGAAGGACGAAGGGTATCTGCCGTGGAGTGGCATGCACCGGCAACAAGTCCGTCTGCATCTCCTGCCTTCAGCATAACGATACCGAAGGTAATCGTATTGGTAAGAAGAATCTCTCTTGCTTCTTCGGGAGTCATACCCTTGGCTTTTCTGGTAATGTATAATAACTGAACATAATCCTCGAGTTTCTCGCAGTTTGCGGGATCAACGATCTTTGCACCGGAAATGTCAACGCCCGTTGCTTTCACATGTTCGTCAATCTCAGCCTGGGAACCGATGAGGATTAAATCCGCAATACCCTCTTTCATTGCCTGTTCTGCGGCATAATAGGTTCTGTCATCCATGGTTTCGGGAAGCAGAATCGTTTTCTTGGTCTGTTTTGCTTTTTCTTTGATGTGTTCAACAAAAGATCCCATTGTTTCTCTCCTTTATTATAAAATTAATGATTAACGTTTTGAGTTGTTTCCGGAAACAAACCGGAACAATACTTTTATTATTATAAACGCATTATTCTGCCGACGCAAGAAAGAAGTTAACGAACGATTTTCAACGCAACGACTCCATCGTCTTCCTTAACTTTAGCCGCTGACAGGCTCTCTCCTTCTTCGCTTAACAGATTTAACATCCAGTCGGTGGAGATCGAATCAACCAGCAGAATCGTCGAATTTTCTTTCGTCATGGTCTTTTTCATGTCCTCTATTCCGGCTTTCTGCATTTTCAATTTCATTAAAGGACTCTGATATCCCCAGTCCACCATGTTAAAGCAGGATACATCAAAGCATTTCATTCCGCTGAAAAAAGGATATGCCGCGGTTGCCGTCACTCCGGAAGAGACGAAAAGCACATCATCCTTCGAAGAATCGATGTATTCGGCAACAAAAGATAAGGTTTCGGATTGTCTTTTATAATATGTCTGGTTTCTGTTTACGGTACCGACAGCGATGATTCCCGTCACCACGGCGCAAATGCCGAGGAAGATTTTGACTTCGATCCATGATGCTTTTCCGCCGCGGTTTTGCTCTTTGCCCATTCCGGAAAGCGTCGCTGAGAGGAATAAACAGATTAACTGGAAATCCAGGGAAATATAGACTCTTTCGGGCAATCTTCCGAGATACGTAAAGTAAGCGGTAAACGCAAAATAATAAAGGATTCCGAGTATGGACAATGCGATAAGCAAAGCCCTTGATTTGCCCTCTTTATAGAAAAATGCACGGATAAAGGCCGCAAAGGCCGCCACAAACACAAAGATACCCTGCAGACTTTTTAAGTTTTGCTGTACGGATGCGAACGTATCTTTAACGCTTTTATGGAAAACATTATAGTAGGCCTTCCATTGTTCATTGAGGTCTTTCTGGCGATCTGCCATTGCATTTAAGGAATCCGTATTCAGATTGTCGACAAGATTTAAATTGTATTCGATTAAGGCCGTATAATCATCCGCATTCATGCCCAAATCCGCATAGAAGTCGGCATTGTCGGAATAAGCCGGCATCAGATGATAATCAAAAACATCCGTCCTTGCTTCGTTAAACGCCTTGTAATCCTTCCATTCCTCGGATGAATACGCAAGATTCTGGGCAAAAAACGAAACCGACACAATTACACCGAGAATAATCACCACAGCGGAATATTTGCTGATATAGCCCTCTTCTTTCCGGTCTCTGATGAATGCATACAGAAAAGCGAGCACATAAAGCGGCAAAGCCATCAGAAACGTTTCTTTCCTGAGCCACAAAGAAAAAGTGGCACATACGATGACAACCGCTGCTCCGAAAATTCCAAACTTCTTATTCCCGACATCGGAAAACAGAATCAGATAGAAAACGGCTATCGCGGAAAGGATTCCCGCGGTAAGGGTATATTGTGATTCCACGATAAACTGCAGGTGAAGAAAATAAAAGAACAGATGGGATAAAAGCACAAAGAGATACTTCCCTTTCTCTCCCACC
>OMRN01000469.1 GCA_900313265.1 uncultured Lachnospiraceae bacterium
AGGCTGTAGCTTAACGAGGACACTTTTTTCAGTTCTTCGAAAATGCTCTCTTTATAAACCTCCCACAAAGCCTTCGGCGTATAAGCCTCGGAAAGCAGAAAACGTTCCTTAATCTCCACCATGGTTCCGGCATCGGAAAAATAGCCGGCGCGGATTAACTCCTGAACCCGGTAAATCTGTTTCTTCGGAATCAGATGAGGAGAATGAATTTCAATTAAAACCAGTTCACCCTTGCTGTTCGCCTTGATGCAGTCGACTTCCGTCTTTTCGTATAACTTCTTTAAGTCCGCATCGAAATTTACTTTTGAAAATACCTCTAAAAATGCTGTTGTCATGCTGTTTTAATTCTTTTTTATTGTTTTTTGATTTCCATTTTCTGATTAATACTGCCAATTTTGAAGTTCATATCGAAGAACGGATAACAGTTCTCCTTCCGGAACTTTTTTCACCACTTCGCCCTTCTTAATCAAAAGTCCGACACCGTCTCCGCCGGCAATACCGATATCCGCCTCTTTTGCTTCTCCGGGTCCGTTTACCACACATCCCATAACCGCAACCTTAATGTTCAAATCGGAGAACTCTTCCACCATGGTTTCCACCTGATTGGCAAGCGATATTAAATCGATTTTGGTTCGTCCGCAGGTCGGGCAGCTGACA
Organism: uncultured Lachnospiraceae bacterium; assembly: GCA_900313265.1. GTDB lineage: Bacteria > Bacillota > Clostridia > Lachnospirales > Lachnospiraceae > UBA3766. Next base: position 658 of record OMRN01000469.1, read on the forward strand.
ACTTCGATTCCGCCTTTTCGTAAATCCAGCGTCTTTAAAATGCGCTTAGCCGCCTTCACTTCTTCAACGGGATCTCCGGTTAAGGAAACACGGATGGTATCACCGATTCCTTCATAGAGGATAATTCCGAGACCCACCGAGGATTTTACGGTACCGCTGAAAAGAGTTCCCGCTTCCGTAATACCGACATGCAGCGGATAATTCGTTTTTTCCGCAATCAGTTCATGCGCTTTTATACACATCAGTACATCCGATGATTTGATGGAAATCACGATATTGTCGTATCCGGCATTCTCAATCATCGCGACTTTGTCAAGCGCACTTTCGACAATTCCCTCTGCGGTGACATGACCGTATTTTTCAATGATATTTTTCTCAAGCGAACCGGAATTTACGCCCACACGAATCGGAATATTTTTCTCTTTTGCCGCTTTTACAACTTCTTTTAATTTCTCCTCACCGCCGATATTTCCGGGATTAATGCGGATTTTGTCCGCTCCGTTTTCAATCGCTTCGATCGCCATACGGTAATCAAAATGAATATCCGCTACCAGAGGAATCGAAATTTCTTTCTTTATTTCGCAGATGGCTTTTGCCGCATCGGATGTCGGTACCGTACAGCGGATGATTTCGCAGCCGGCCGCTTCCAGCTTATGAATCTGCGCAACCGTAGCTTTCACATCTTCCGTCGGTGTATTGGTCATGGACTGGATACGAATGGGATTGCCTCCTCCGATTGCCACATTGCCGATCTGAATGATTTTTGTATGATCACGATACATAAACAAACCTCCGTCTAAATCGTTTAAATCACTGCATTTATCGTATGAATAAGCCACCCGTAAGGGGTGACTTCACCGCAATATTTAGTCTATCACAAGCACATGACCACATGCAATTGTAGTTTTTCACAAATTTCAGTCAATATGTTTTATGTCCGTTTTGAATTATCCTCTTGACATGCCCTAAGCATCTGAAATCCATCCATCTGTTTTATTTGTCTTCCAGATAAAGACTGTATTCCTGGATCGCATAACTGCCGGTTTTATTCCTTTTTACCGAATCTGTAATCAATTTTATTATCAGCATAAGACAGCCTGCCAGAATGGAAAATTTCGCTTCATACCTGTTTCTCAAAAAGAAAAATCCAAGCCCGGACAACGCCAGTACACCGGCAAAATCCGTAAATACAAAACCAATCGAATTTTTCACGGCAGATTTAATATTTCCGCCGGTTTTTACATGATCAATCGCTCTTTTTAATTCTTTTCCGGATGCATAGCGTTCCTGCGGTTTTATGCGAACACATTTTGATGATATCTGTGCATATTCTTCCTCCATTCCGAGCCGGATCAGTGTTTCCATTGTCGGGGTCGCGTTAAACGTATCGGGCGTTTTATGCGTCAAAAGATAAATCATTACCATCCCGAAGGAGTATACATCGCTCCTTCTGGTACACTCTCCGTTTTGAATCTCCGGCGCGGCATACCCCGGAGTGGAATGAATTTCTTTTTCACTGTCACTTATGCGGAAAGATGCCCCGAAATCCAATAATTTCACCTTAAACGAATCGGTGATCAGAATATTTTCCGGCTTTAAATCGCTGTGAATGACCGGAACCGGAAGCGTATGCAGATATTTTAGGATTTCCGCCAGTTCCCGGATGATTTCTTCTGCCTGTTTTCCGACATTCCCTTTTATGTTATCGTGTCCGGTTTCAACCATTCTTTTAAGCGAAATTCCCTCCTCATATTCCATGATCAGATAAAAAGAATCCCCCTCCGCAAAATAATCCGATACTTTCGGGATCGCAGGATGATTTAAGTTTTTTAAAAGTTCCGCTTCTTTCTTTCCTTTCGAAACATCCCGGAATTTCTTCATCGCAAAATATAAATCCGTATTGTTTCTCCGGACCAGAAAAACATCCGACCCGGCTCCTTTCCCGATTTGATCCACTATAACGTATTCCATGCTTTTCTCCTGATATATACCGCACAAATGCTTTGACCGACCCCCCTGCTTTTCGCCCTTCTCTTCATTTCCTCCAGCTTTTTTAGGATTATTGAACCGTTTTCCTTACTTTGCCTTCCAAGTAACATTTTCAAATTTTCTTCCGTAATCGCATCTTTAAATTCGTTTGTGCAAATCAAAAATGCATCACAACGCTTTAACCGTCCTGATTTGATAAATAATGCATTTTGATCTGTTTTTTTGTATACTTTTTCATACATTTTTTCAAAGTGGCTGTTTGTTTTCATCGGGCAACAGTTCGATTTCATCGAACAGCCCTTTTCTTTTACCGCATTTCTTCCCTCTTTCCCCGAAATACGAATATCATCAAATCCATCGGACTTCATAATCAGATAATCATTCCTTTTCTGGACGTAAATAAGAAAATCCTTTGTATGAAAATCCACTCCCGTCATTCTCATAAAAGAACGCACAAGTTTCTTTTTTCCGCCGTTTTCCGCCAAAATCCTCAGCCCTTCTTCATAAAACCACCCGACCGTTTTCCTTGCAAGAAAACCATCCTTTGCTAAAACCGCAAGCAAAACCGGACCGTCATCGCTCATCACGGACTCAACGGCCACAACATTGCTGTTTTTCTCATCGCAGCATTTATCCCAAATGCATGCCGTCTCAAAATGCATACACCCTCCTTTATTCATCAAAGTATACTTTGCCGAATTCCCTCTCTTGGCTCGCATCGCACTTGGCAATACTTCGACGGGAATCGGTTGTGTTTGCAACTTCAGGCATATTTCGAATGAGGAAGATTATGCTGTTGCAAACTACATACTCATCCCTTACGAAGTTTGCCAATCGCTTGCTCGAGCAAGTTTTGCGAATATGTATATTACAGCAGCCGATTAATAATGATTCATAAGCGGGTGCTTGACGAGCGCAAAACATTTGCTGCGCAAATGCCTTTAAACGTG
>OMRN01000468.1 GCA_900313265.1 uncultured Lachnospiraceae bacterium
GAAACTGGTAGTACTACCGGGCCTCGGGGACGGACTTGCAACCGTAAAGGGAAAGGCGCATATGCTGGTGTCGCCTTATAAGAAATATCTGAATGAATACACGGTCTATATGTTCAGCAGAAAAAACAGCATGCCGGAAGGGTACTCCATACGCGATATGGCGGATGATCAGGTCCTGGCAATGAAGAGTCTTGGAATTGAGAAGGCGAATATCTGCGGCGTTTCGCAGGGAGGAATGATTGCACAGTGTATCGCCATTTATCACCCGGAAGCAGTGGAAAAACTGATTCTCGCCGTTACGGCGCCCGGTGCAAACGATGTAATTCAGGATGTGGTAAGAGGCTGGATTGGGATGGCCGAACAGGGAAATCATAAGGAATTAATGGCAGATACCGCCGAGAAAATGTATTCCGAGAAATATCTTGAGAAAAACCGGAAATGGTTTCCGATACTTGCTGCATTCACCAAACCGGCCAGTTATGAGAGATTTCTGCGAAATGCGTATGCCATTCTTTCTTTTGATGTCCGGGCTGAACTTTCGGAAATAAAGGCACCGACACTGATTATTGCCGGCAGTGACGATAAAACCGTGGGAAACGATGCCAAAAGCGAACTAAAAGCGGGAATTCCGGGCAGTGAACTCTATGTGTATGAAGGTCTTGGACACGGCACATTTGATGAGGCGAAGGATTTCTATGACAGGATTTTTGAATGGTGCGATAAAGCGGAGGCGTGAGAGGATTTCCGAAAATCGATAAAAAGTTAGGATTTTTCGCATATTTGGGTTATAATAGAAAAGTAATGCAATCGGCGGAAAGTCGAATCTATTTTAGAAAATGAATTTCAAAAAAGCAGGGATATAAAATTGCCTTGTTACTGCGAAAAGGAGAAGCAGATGAGGAAAAAATTATTATGTGTAATTTTTGCAACGTTAATGCTTGCTTCCACGGTTTGCGGATGTAAAGGGAATGTTAATACAAACACATCCGAAGCAACATCCACGGTTACCGAGGTTACAAGCAGCGTAGAGGAACCCGATTCGGAAGCACCTTCCGAGGTGCTGCTTGGATATGAATATTTAAAGGGCGAGCTTTCAAGCAGTGCGACCAATCTGGTTTGGTACGGAACCGATCAGATTGATTTCTATTCGGAAATGAATTACGAAGGCGGAGAAACCGAGTTCCCGGAAAAATTCGATCTTCGGGAGACGGGAATTATCCCGGAAATCAGAAACCAGAACCCATGGGGAACCTGCTGGAGTTTTGCCACCATGGCAGCCTGTGAAACCAGTATTCTGTCCACGCTCGGTCTTACACTGGATGAATACAAGGAAAAGTACGGAAAAGAACTGAATCTTTCGGAAAAGCATCTTGCCTATTTTGGTAATACAGCGATACCGGAAGTAAGCGATTATCCGGAAGGTGAATATCCTTATGGTGACGATACAACACAGGCCGGGGAAGGAACATATATCATTGATCCGGAAGAAACCTCGCCAATGAATTGCGGAGGAAATTATCTGGATTCCACATCCGCTCTTTCTGCGGGCATGGGAGTCGTTTTTGAATCGGATTTTCCGTATGCAAATTCCGACGGAAAAGCGGAGTCAGACGGAGACTGGAGTATTCCGGAAGAATACAGATTTTACAGCAAATATGCGCTGAAAAACAGTAATGTGCTTCCGGCGCCCGCACTTCATGATGAAAATGATACATACACTTATAACCCGGCGGGAACCGAGGCAATCAAAAGTGAACTTTTGAAGGGCAGAGCAGTTGCTGTTGCCTATCTTGCGGATCAGTCCATGCCGACACCGAGCGAAGAGGAGTTTGAAGGATATGTTGAAATGTATCATGGAATGTATCCGGATGCGGATATTGACACTTTGAGACTGTATTTAGGGTTCCGTTTCAAAATGGATCCTTACAAAAAATATACCGATGATGAATTAAAACAAATGGTACAGTTACGTCTTCAATTAAACACAATGCCGGAGGATACCTATAATCTGGATTCATTAACGCAGGATCAGATGAAGCTTCTTCTTCAATCGAGTGAGTTCGGGAAACCGATTGATGAAATAACAGATGGAGACAAAAAGACCTATATGAGTTTTTCCGGCGAGAATAATTCAGTCTGGGCACAGTACACCTATGAAGTGCAGATAATTAATCATGCGGTAACTGTCGTAGGATGGGATGACGATTTTTCCAAAGAAAACTTTATGGAGGAACACAGACCGCCCGAAGACGGAGCATGGATTGTAAGAAACAGCTGGGGCGATAACTGGGGGATGGACGGATACTTCTATCTTTCCTACTACGATCAGACACTTGACAACGCACAGTCTTTTGAATTCTTAACCGCAGAAGAACTCTTCCCGGATAAGAAAAATGAAAACGGCGAGACTACGATTTATGAGCCGAAATATGAGTACTGCATGGAAAATGATCTGATGAATGCGGAAATGATTGATTCCACCCTGTTTACCAAGCCTGTTTATACGGCGAATGTTTTTGAGGCGGAGGGAGATATGGATCTTTATTCCGTTTCCGCGATGACCGGTGATTTTAATACGGATGTTACGGTTGATATCTACCGCTTAAAAGACGGATTCAAGGATCCGACAGACGGAGAGAAGGTCGGCAGCATAAACGAAACGTTTACTTTTGCCGGGTATCACCGGATGTTACTTAAGGACAGCATTCATTTCGATGAAGGCGAGAAAGTCGCGTTTGTTGTTAAACAGAGTGTTATGACGGATTCGGGTGAGAAATTTGCACTGGTGAATACTTCCGCCATCGGTAAGAACGGTATTCCGAAATTTAAAGAAGCTCATGAGAATGACGGCGTGGAAATCTCGAAATACAATGTCGGTGTCATTAACCCGGGTGAAAGTTTTGTAGCCTATGAAGACGGTGAGTGGCATGACTGGGCGGATGAAGTAAAGAAGATGCAGACGGAAGATGAAAATTGTTCGTATGCAGCATACGATAACCTGCCGATTAAGGGATACGGATTCCCGACCGAGACAGAGGAAAAGGAGTAATTCATGAAATACAGAGTAGTTGCGGTTTTGCTTGCAACAATCATGCTGATCGCAACTGTCTGCGGATGCAGGGGAAATGTGAATAAACCCGCCACATCGGAAACTGTGTCTGCGGTAAACGAAGCTTTGGACGGAGAGACGGAAGAAACGGAATCGGAGACTGTGAAGGCAGAGCCTTTGGGATATGATTACTTAAAAGGCGAACTCTCCGAAAGTGCGACGCTGTTGATTCGTTACGGAACGGACCAGATGGATTTTTACACGGAAATGAACTACGATGGCGGTGAGACGATTTTTCCGGAAAAATACGATCTTCGCGATAAGGGAATTATTACCGAAGTGCGGAATCAGAACCCGTGGGGAACCTGCTGGAGTTTTGCGACCATGGCGGCCTGCGAGTCGAGTATTCTGACCACGCTCGGTCTTACTACGGAGGAATATAAGGAAAAATACGGAAAGGAGATGAACCTTTCCGAAAAACATCTGGCATATTTTGCAAATAAGGCCCTCCCGGAAGCAGGCGACTATCCGCAGGGGGCCTATCCTTATGAATTAAGTCAGGCCGGGGAAGGCGCATATTCGCTGAATTACGGGGATAATGCGATTTTTAATTCCGGCGGAAACTATCTGGATTCCACGTCCGCACTTTCTTCGGGTATCGGTGTAAATGAGGAATCGTCGTACCCGTACGCCAATGCGGACGGACAGCTCATTAACGAAGGGGACTGGAGCATACCGGAGGAATACCGTTTTTACCGGAAATATGCGCTTAAAAACAGCAATGTTCTTCCGGCACCGGCCGTTCATGACGAGCAGGACAATTACCGGTATAATCCGGCGGGAACGGAGGCCATAAAAAGCGAACTGATGAAGGGAAGGGCCGTCGGAATCGCATATTATGCCGACCAGTCCACGCCGAAACCGGCGAAAGAAAATGCGGATGATTTAGTGGAGCAGATTCTTAAGGAAGCACCGGATCTGGATAAAGACAGCCTTCGGATGTTCTGTGATTATATGCTCGACACCGATGATCACAAAGAGTACACCGATGATGAAATGAGAAAAATGATTAAGGTTCGTCTGCGTTTAAACGGTTTGCCTGCAGATACCTATAATCTGGATTCGCTAACGCATGATGAGTTAAAACTGCTTCTTAAGACCGATCATCTCGGAGAAAAAATCGAGGACATTCCACAAAACTCGGAGATGAAAAACAGCTATATGGCTATTTCCGGCGAAAACGATTCCGTCTGGGCACAGTACGCTTATGAGGTGGAGGATATCAATCATGCGGTAACCATCGTAGGCTGGGATGATGATTTTTCCAAAGAAAACTTCATAGAAGGCCATCAGCCGGAAGAAGACGGAGCATGGATTGTCAAAAACAGCTGGGGCAAATTCTGGGGATCGGACGGTTATTTCTATTTGTCCTATTTCGACCGGAATATCTGCGTGGCACAGTCTTTCGAATTCCTGACGGAAGAGGAACTGTTCCCGGTGAAGGGAAATGCGGGCGAAAGCGCAATTTACGAACCTGAATTTGAGTACTGTCTGGAAAATGATTTCATGAACGCGGAAATGTTCAACTCAACCCTGTTTCATGAGCCGGTTTATACGGCGAATATTTTTGATGCAGAGGGAAATATGGA
>OMRN01000472.1 GCA_900313265.1 uncultured Lachnospiraceae bacterium
GAGAATATCGTCCGCTTCCAGCCCCGGAACCTCCATAATGGGAATATTCATTCTCTGAAGCAGGTCCTTCATCACAGGCACCTGTTCCCGCAGTTCATCCGGCATCGGATGTCTCGTGCCCTTGTACTCCTTGTACATTTCATGCCGGAATGTCGGAACATGCAAATCAAAGGCAACCGCCAGATGTGTCGGTTGCTCATCGTCCATTGCTTTAAAAAGAATATTCAAAAATCCGTAAACAGCATTCGTATGAAGACCCGATTTGTTCGTCAAATCCGGCACACCGTAAAATGCCCTGTTTAAAATACTGTGTCCGTCAATCAGTAATATTTTACTCATTTCATTTGCTACCCGTATTGTTAATCAGCCGATTCGCTGAAAAGCTTTTAATCCGTGTTCCGTTAAAAAGGCCATATACTTCCCGGAATCAGTGCCTCCGCCACAAAATATCCTCCGATAATCGCAAAGAAAATCGCCGCAAGGAAAACAATTCTGGATAGTCTCCGCTTCTGTTTCGCCTTTGCTTCGTTACGAATAATCAGTTCCGCCAGCTCCTTATTCAGATCAAAAGCCGATGCGGAATCAAGACGTTTCACACCCACAAGCACAAGATACTCAACGGAAAGCTCTTCCGCACAGGCCTTGCAGTTTTTCACGTGCTCGACAAAACTGAGCGTGTCATAACTGTCCAGCTTATTATCGATAAACTTCGGAATATTTTTTTGTACTGTATCGCAGCTTAATGCCTCTTTTTTCATATTCATTCACCAGAAAAGATTATCTGATCCGTTATTCTGAATCGTGAAACATTTTTAACCGTTAAAAACAGAATGTGAAACACTTCTTTTTACATAAAAACCCTTATATATTTTACTACAAAAACAACAAAAAGAAAAGAAATGGAATTAATTAAATGACTTGCCAGAAAGTGCTTTTTATGGTACTATAACCTACGGTTTCAAAAGCCGCCGGCGTGTCGGAATGGCAGACGAGGCAGACTCAAAATCTGTTGTAGGCAACTACGTGCGGGTTCAAGTCCCGCCGCCGGCAGAATGCAAAAGACGCTACACCTTTTCGGTATAGCGTCTTATTTTTTACCACCTCACGGAATAAACTCCCATCACATTCAGACGTTTCGGATTATAGACTTTTCTGATGCGTTTTTGATCCGGAATATATTCATAAACCCTGTTTCCGTGCACAATAAAAATCCGGTCTCCGACGTTATCATAGAATACATTTTCAATATAACCTTTTTTATTTTTGAAATAATTTTCAATATCCGGATAATTATACAGGATTGCAAGCGCCGCAATATTTCGGTACATCGTACCGTCCACTCCGACTAAAACTTTATTTTGAGCCTTTATTTCCGTAATGGTTCGGTCCTTCGTGTTATATTCATAAAACACTTTGTCTCCGTCCATACTGTGATAATAAATCATGCCATGATAGGGGAAAACGACATCGTAACCGGGTTTCCATTTGCTGTAATAAGCATCGGGATCAACATTCACAACTGTTCTGTACGCATCATCGCAAGCCCCTCTCCAGTCTGCCATTTCATCATCCAGCAATTTGGAATTCACTTTCTTTTTGATGAAAGGAAGCGGTCCGACATAATACACATACGTTTTGGAAGGGGTAATAAAACCTCCCGATGTTTCGGTATAAACAAACACGCTTTTATTACGATGACATATAAAAATCACTAAGCCAACCAGAAAAGCAACTGTTGCTATACCTCCTATCAAAAACCAAATCCAAATTTTCTTTTTCTTCATGATCTACCCCAAGAATATCTAACGTAAAAACAAGCAAAACAATTTCAGATTAATAATCCGAATCAGTCATGTTCATAATTTGAATTTGTGTAGATTCAATTATCTGAAAAGATTAAATTTCATCATCCGAATTAATTTGTTTCAAAGCTTAATCCGTACTTTCGCAAATCAACTTTATTCCCGACAACTTCAATTCCGTCCGCTTCCAGAAGCTGTTTCTGAATATTTACGCCTCCGAAAACAAATGCTTCAGCAAGCTCTCCTTTGGAATTTACAACACGATA
>OMRN01000466.1 GCA_900313265.1 uncultured Lachnospiraceae bacterium
CGAAGCCCGAATCCAGCTTGTAACTTCCGGGAACTGATATCCCCTCTCCATGCATTTATAAACCGCATCACGGTCCTTCTTGGAATAAAGGAAAAATTCCGATGCACGAATCATGCCCTTCGGTCCGCCGAGTCTGTGAAGATAATCATAAATCGTTACAATCTGCTCGGTGGAATAAGGTGCCCTTGACTGCTGTCCGTCACGGAACGTCGTATCGGTAATCCAGATTTCCCTCGGCATATTGTGAGGAACGATTTTATCGTTAAACGGGCATTTCGGCACTTCGGAATAAGGAAACATATTCCTGAATACGTTAGGCTTGGGAACATCGTCGAGAATATACATTTTCTCTTCGATTTCCAGAAGGTTGCTTTTTTCGTTCATGTAGACCGGACGGTTTTCAAATCCGGGATTGTCATTATACTCGTACATAATTTCTCCGTTAATACTGAATTCTTGTTATTCGTTCTTTTTGTCGTAATCATCATGCGGGAGGAAGGCTTAATAATCCTTTTCCCGCCCGATAACACACACTTTCTTATTTTAGCATTCCGTTTGTTAATGTCAACAAGCAAAGTATACGATAATTCCGTCAAATCGGCCCTCTTTGTATACTTTTTTGCAATCATGCAAGCATGGTCTGCGCTCTCCCGGCTTATCGTGCAAATCGGGCAGGGATAATTCCCTGCCCGAATATTCGTAATACCATATTTTATCAAAGAGAACTTTCAGCCGTTTTATGCATCTGCGTTGCTTGCTGCAACCTTGTCTGCCCTGGCTTTTACTTCTGCTTCCTGAACATCGCTCGGAGCCTGCTCATAGCGTGCGAATTCATATTCGTAATCACCGCTTCCGCCGGTCATGGAACGAAGGTCGGTGCAGTATCCGTAGAGACTCATCATCGGGATATCCGCTTCTACCGTAGTCTTTCCGTTTCCAGCAGGATTCATGCCGAGTACACGCCCTCTTCTCTTGTTTAAGTCACCCATTACATCACCGGTGAATTTATCGGGAACGGTAACTTTTAAGGATGCAATCGGCTCAAGAAGGATCGGTCCGGCTTCCATAAAGCCTTTCTTGAACGCCTGAATCGTAGCGGTCTTGAATGCCATTTCGGAAGAATCTACCGGGTGATAGGATCCGTCATAAAGAATACCTTTTACTCCGACTACGGGATATGCTGCAAGAGGTCCTCTCTGAACGCTCTCTGCCATACCTTTTTCAACGGCCGGGAAGTAGTTCTTCGGAACGGCGCCGCCGACAACTTCTTCTTCAAATACATAAGGAGTAAGAAGATCTCCGGAAGGCTCGAAACGCATCTTAACGTGACCGTACTGGCCGTGTCCGCCGGACTGTTTCTTATATTTGTATTCCACATCGGATTTCTTCTTGATGGTCTCGCGGAAAGCAACCTTGGGCTTGGTCAGTTCGATGGGAACCTTGTATTCGTTCTGCAGACGGCTGGCAACAACATCGAGATGTAAATCACCCATACCGTAAAGAAGCATCTGCTTGTTCTCTGCATCGTTAACAGCCTTTAAGGTTAAATCTTCATGCATCATCTTCTGTAAAGACTGAGCAATCTTGTCAACATCGCCCTTGTTTACCGCATGATAACGCTTGTAGGTATAAGGTTTCGGAAGATCCGCTTTACCGTAACGAATAATATGAGCCTTGGTAGAAAGGGTGTTGCCCGTTCTGGCGGCGGTAATTTTTGCAAGTGCGCCAAGGTCACCGGCATGAAGTTCGGAAACTTCCGAAGACTTGTTGCCCTGGAGGATATAGATTTTTCCGATCTTTTCTTCCACGCTCTTCTCATCGTTGTACATTAAGTCGTCGGTCTTTAAAACGCCGCTCATAACCTTGATGAAGGAATACTTTCCGATGAAAGGATCCACGATGGTCTTGAAAATGTAAGCACTCTTTGCCTTGGAGAAATCATAATCCGCTTCGAATACTTCATTGGTCTTTAAGTCGATTCCGGCAACCTTGCGGTTATTCGGAGCCGGCATATATTTTACGATATCATCCATCAGTGTATAAATACCCTGGCAGAGGATGTTCGAACCCATGGAAATCGGCACGATGGTTCCGTCTTCCACGCTCATGCGAAGCGCTGCACGGATTTCGTTCTCGGTAAAGGTTTCTCCGGAGAAATAACGGTCCATTAAATCTTCGCTGGTTTCCGCAACGGCTTCCATTAACGTTTCTCTGTACTGTGCCAGATAATCTTTATTGGCTTCGGGAATTTCGGATTCCACAACTTCCTTGCCCTGCCAGCGGAACGCTTTCTCTGCGATAACATTTACGTATCCGACAAACTTCTCGTTCTCACGAATCGGCAGATGGAAAGGAGCAATCTTCTTTCCGTAACGCTCGGTCAGATCTTCCACAACCTGACGGAAGGATGCATTGTCCACATCCATATCGGTAACGAAGAACATTCTCGGCAATTTATATTTCTCACAGATATCCCATGCGCGCTCGGTTCCCACTTCCACACCGGCTTTTCCGGATACAACGATAATTGCCGCATCCGCCGCGGAAGCAGCTTCTTCCATTTCACCGACGAAATCGAAGAATCCGGGAGCATCCAAAAGATTGATTTTGGCATCATTCCATTCCATGGCAATCATGGAAGTGGAAATGGAAATCTGTCTCTTAATCTCTTCTTTTCCGTAGTCGCTTACGGTATTTCCGTCCGCAACCTTGCCCATTCTGGATGTAAGTCCCGCAAGATATGCCATTGCCTCAGCAAGAGATGTTTTGCCGGATCCCCCGTGACCAAGCAATGCAACGTTACGGATTTTGTCAGTTGTGTAAATTTTCATGAAAAATTCCCTCCGTAATACATTATTAGTTTTTATAAAAACCCAAAAATAATTTTACTAAATTTATGCGTCTTTATCAAGAATTTTCGAACGTTTTGCACAAAAATATCGAAGAGCCGTCATCGATGAGTACTTCAAGCCCGTCATAAAGCGGCACGAGTTTTCCTTCTTCGTTTCCGGTATACACCTCTTCCCGGATTAAATGATAATCCCACGGATTTAACAGGGTCCCGTACGGTTCAAAAAGTCCCTGTAATAATGCGGCCGGCTTTAAATTCCCGCCGGAGGAGGCATCGCAGGTAAACTTAAGCACCCCGTCCTCTTCTTTAATTTCATAAACCGCTTCTTTTAAATTCCTTGTCTTTATGCCCGTCTTTGTTTCTTTATCGTAAAGAACTTCTTCGGCTTCCGAAAAACGTTCCACGGCCGCAGCCAGCTTCTCTTTTACTTCATCATCCTTAAACTCAATCCGGTAAGACGCTCCCTGAACCGATGCCATGGCATTCTTTGCCTTCGGCGGCAGCACATAGAATCCCCGCACCGTAAGGCCTTCACACATCTGCTCATTTAACGGTTCGAAATACGAAGCGATATTCTCTTCCTCCGTCAGTTCCAGATCGCAGTATTCGCTCTCCGACTGTGTTCCCACGCCAAGCGGCGCCGCAAAAGACAGCACCTGATGCGGCGAAAATCCTTCGGTATATTTGACCGGCAGTCCAGAAGCCTTAATCGCCTTCTGGAAAAATCGCATCATATCCAGATGGCCCACAAACTTCACCGGTCCGAATTTCGAAAACCTGATTCTTAGCTTCATTTTATCATTCCTCAATTATATACTTTACCGAATGGGTCTTTGGCACGCAGCCACTTAATATGATTCAACGCTGGGGCGACGCACAAACCTAAATTGCTTTGCAA
>OMRN01000464.1 GCA_900313265.1 uncultured Lachnospiraceae bacterium
CCCCCCGACTTCCATAAGAAAATTCTAACACGACAATTAGCAAAAGTGAACTATGAAAAACGGGTATTTTTCCCTATTTTTCATTTGCTCATGTGAAAAACGCCGGTTTTTGAAGCGATTTTTCTTTACATCTTTGTTGAATATGACGAAGAGCCCTTTTGTTTTTCCTGTCAGGGAAAATAAAAATGTACAAAAACAAATTTGTCACAGCGATAGACGGATTCGATGAATTCAATTATAATAAGAAGAAATCAAAGAACAGGGTTACAAACCCGCGGGAGTGATTATGTACGAAATAGATTTTCATAAACCGATTCACATTCACTTTATCGGCATCGGCGGAATCAGCATGAGCGGCCTGGCCCGGATCGTGATGCAGGAAGGTTTTACGGTATCCGGCTCGGATAATGCAAAAGGCGAGCTGACGGAAGAACTTGAAAAAAACGGTGCAACGATTTATATCGGACAGCGGGCATCGAACATTACACCGGATATTGATGTCGCCGTTTACACCGCCGCCATCCGGGAGAATAACCCGGAGTTTAAGGCCTGCCAGGAACAAAACATTCCTCTTTTAAGCCGCGCGGAATTCTTAGGACAGTTAATGAAGAATTACAAGTACCCGATTGCCGTATCCGGCACACACGGAAAGACCACAACTTCGTCGTTAATGTCCGAAATCCTGCTTTCGAACGATACTGACCCCACTCTTTCCATCGGCGGAATTTTAAAATCCATCGATGGAAACGTACGCATCGGCCACTCGGATTACTTCTTAACCGAGGCCTGTGAATATACCAACAGTTTCTTATCTTTCTTCCCGAAATACGGAATTATCCTGAATATCGAAGCCGATCATCTGGACTTCTTTAAAGACCTTGACGACATCCGCTCCTCTTTCCGTAAATTCGCCGCGCTTTTACCCGAAGACGGAATTTTGGTCATTAACGGCGAAATTAAGAATGTGGAAGAAATCACGGCCGATACGAATGCAAAAATCGTTACCTTCGGCATAAACGGCACTTTCGACTACTACGCCACCGATATTACCTATAACGAAAGCGGCTATCCGAGATATGTGCTGCATACCCCGGACGGCGAAACCTATCCCGTAAGCCTAAACGTTATCGGCTTCCATAATGTTTATAATTCCATGGCCGCACTGGCACTTGCCCATCAGATGAAATTTGATTTGGCGGGAGCGATTGAAGCTGCCGGCCGCTGCGGAGGCGCCGACCGTCGTTTCGAAGTCAAAGGACATTTGGGCAGCATTACCGTGGTGGACGATTATGCGCACCATCCGACCGAAATCAAAGCCACCTTAAACGCGGCGCAAAAATACCCTCACAGTGAAATCTGGTGTATTTTCCAGCCGCACACCTATTCCCGCACCAAAGCACTGCTTACGGACTTTGCCGATGCCCTTTGCATGGCGGACCATGTGGTTTTAGCGGAAATCTACGCTGCGAGGGAAACCGACACGCTGGGAATTTCCTCGAAAGACCTGATGAAGGAAATCGAAAAAAGAGGCACGGACTGCCACTATTTCCACACTTTTTCGGAAATTGAAAATTTTTTGCTGCAAAGTTGTAACCCAAACGATTTGTTGATAACCATGGGTGCCGGAGATGTAGTAAAAATAGGAGAATCCCTGCTTGGCCTGTAATTATCCACAATATCCACAGTTTTTGGCGATTTTTATGTAAAATCGGGCTGTGGATATTTTTATGCCCGATTCCGTGGGTTTGCCGGACTTATCCACATTATCCACATGGCCGGAAAAGCCCGAAAATTCAAGGTTTTTGGGAAAAGTATTTGTTCCATTTTTCATTTTCTTATGCTATAATCACACTTGCTTTAGGAAATGATTATTGGGGGAATTGTCTGAAAAATGAGTCGAATTATGCTAACAAGCGATGGACTGCCCGGAGCTACCTCTGTTTCGAACCTGTTCATCGATCATTATATGAAAGAGGCAAACGATGCCCAGATAAAGGTTTATCTGTATCTTTTACGGAATGCTTCCGTAGGAGCCACTTTCGATATCGGCGACATTGCCGAGGAATTCAATCATACCGAGAAAGACGTCATTCGTGCGCTGAAATACTGGGAAAAAGAGGGCCTTTTACTGCTTCAGTATGATTTGTCGGGAGAAATCTGCGGCATTTCATTCTCCGCTTCCGAAAAAGAGGATGGCAAAATGAGGGAAACTTCTGCCAGAGAAGATGCAAAAGTTTCACCGAAACTGTCCATCATTCCGGATGAGGCAACCAGAAAGGTGGAACCGACCAAACCCGACGCACCCGCGAAACCTTCTTACGGTGCGGATGATTTGCGTGCCTTTAAGGAAGAAGGACGGACAGAGGAACTGATTGCCGTTACGGAATCCTATATCGGCCGTACCATTTCTCCTTCCGACTTAAGAAGCCTTCTCTATATTCACCGGGAACTTTCTTTCAGCTTTGAAATGATCGATCTTTTACTCCAGTACTGCGTTTCGAAAAACAAGAAGAGCTTTAATTATATCGAATCCATTGCGGTATCCTGGTATGAGCAGGGAATCACCACGCCGAAGCAGGCCAAGAACGGCATTTCCCGTTTCGACAAGAATATCCTTGATGTTATGGCCGCTCTCGGAAAGAACGGCAATCCGACGATTAAAGAAACCGAATTTATCAACCGGTGGTTCGGAACCTATGGCTTTTCGAAGGAAATGATTTTAGCCGCCTGCGAGCGTACCGTAATGAAGACCGATACCGACCGTTTTCCGTATGCCGAAGGCATTTTATCCAAGTGGAAACAGCAGGGCTTTACCACCATCGAACAGGTGACAAAAGCCGAAGAAGCATTTCGCAGTGCCCGCAAAAATCCCACGCCGCGCCTTTCTTCCGAAAAGAAAGCGGCCGGCGGATTTCATAAATTCGGAAAATCCGGATATGATTTTGCCGCATTACAGAAATTTATTAACGAAAACTAGTTTATGAGTCTGTCCAATACACAGTACAACGAAATATTAAGCGAGTATAAGGAAAGACAGCTGGAATCTTCAAGGATGATTTCCTTACGTTACAAAGAAGTCTGCCAAAAGATTCCTTCCTATCGTCTGACGGAAGAAGAGATTGTTTCTTTATCGGCGGAAATGGCACGTGCCAAAATCCGGAAAGACGAGCCTAAAATCAAAGAAATCGACGAACGGCTGGAAGAACTGCGTTTAAAACAGAAACTGTCCTTAACCGATGCCGGTTTTTCCATCAATTATTTAGAGCCCGTATATCAGTGCAGCCTTTGTAAGGATACCGGTTTTATTGACGGAAACCGCTGCAGCTGCTTAAAGATGCGCATCATTGAAAAAATGTTCGAGCAAAGCAGCATCCGTGAAATGCTCGCAAACGATAATTTCGAAAATATGCAGACAGACCTTCAGGTCGGGGAAGCGGGCAGGCAGTTTGATAAAGCCGCCGGAAAAGCGAAGAAATTTGTCGAAAATTTCGGAAAAGCCTATTCAAACCTCTGTTTTTCGGGCACCGTAGGGACCGGCAAGACATTTTTGTCCAACTGTATTTTCGGCGAACTGTTAAAGCAGGGGTACTCCTGTGTTTACTTCAGCGCTCCTACTCTTTTTTCCGAACTGGCGGATTATAAATTCCGGAGAACGAATAACGATTTAAATCCTCTGGAGATTCTGCATTCCTGCGATTTGCTGGTGATCGATGATCTCGGAACGGAAATCACCAATTCCTTTACCGCCTCCGAACTGCTGACTTTATTAAACGAACGGCATAAAAGCAGAAAATCCACGATTATTTCCACCAATCTTTCTTTGGAAGAATTGTGCGAGAGATACTCGGAGCGTGTTTTTTCCCGCCTGTTCAGTAACTTTGATATCTGTACTTTGTCCGGACAGGACATCAGATTATATTTAAAACAAATGCAAAACAGAAAGTGAGGACCGTTAGCATGTCTCAATTCGAAGAAGTGCGTAACCTCGAAACCATTCCCGTCGGAATGCTCAGACTTATGCCGACCAAGGGCTGTACCGAAATCGGAAAGAAGGTCGATTCGTACCTTGTAAAATGGCGTACCGAAAGAGAAAGCGAGCACAAAGGCAGTCTGGCATATGCCGGTTATCAGAGAGATTCCTATATCCTGGACGCCAAGCTTTCACGTTTCGGCTCCGGCGAAGCCAAATGTACGATAAACGAATCCGTCCGCGGCGCTGATATTTACATCCTTGTCGATGTCTGCAATTACTCGCAGACCTATACCGTTTGCGGAAACATCAACCATATGTCTCCGGACGACCATTATCAGGATGTAAAACGTGTTATTGCGGCAATCGGCGGCAAGGCCCGCAGAATAAACGTGATTATGCCGTTTTTGTATGAAGGAAGACAGCATAAAAGAACCGCCAGGGAATCCCTGGACTGCGCACTGGCACTGCAGGAACTGACATCCCTCGGCGTTGACAACATCATCACTTTTGATGCACATGATCCCCGGGTACAGAATGCCATTCCTCTTCACGGATTCGAAACCGTAACCCCGACCTATCAGTTCACCAAAGCACTGTTAAAGAACGTTCCCGATATCCGTCTTGATTCCGAACACATGATGGTAATCGCCCCGGATGAAGGAGCTCTCTCCCGTGCGGTTTACATGGCCAACATCATCGGACTGAATGTCGGCATGTTCTATAAAAGAAGAGATTACAGCCGCGTCGTAGACGGAAGAAATCCTATCGTGGCGCATGAATACTTAGGTACCGATTTATCCGGCAAGGATGCCATCATCATCGACGATATGATTTCCTCCGGTGAAAGCGCGCTCGATGTTGCCGCAGAATTAAAGAGACGTAACGCCAACCGTATTTTCTTAGCTACCACGTTCGGTCTTTTCACGAACGG
>OMRN01000463.1 GCA_900313265.1 uncultured Lachnospiraceae bacterium
AATATCCTTGTATACACCGCTGACACAGTCGTTTGCCAGGGCACTTTTGGCTTTCTTTAACATGGAAAACTCCGTGATTTCCTTTATGGATACCTTTTCCTCTTCCGAATAACTTCCCGCACCGAAAGTCTCTTCGAGAATCGGCTTTACATAGGCCTTCTTATAGGCCAGGGAATATGCTTTGTATTTCTTGTTTTTCTTTAAAAGAACCGGGAGCATGTAAATGCAGAAAAATACAAGCACCAGCAGCAGCACCATAAAGACATACCGAAGCGGTGATCCCGGCAGAATTTTAAATTTATAGACAAAAAACAAATAAACGAAGGTTCCGATTAAGGAAACGGCGCACATGATAATCCAGAAAGTTTCAAGTTTCCGGAATTCCAGGCGCATCTTATTCAGTTTCGCTTCCCGGCTTATTTCTTTCTCTTCGCTGGTATTCGGATTCATAAGCATTCTTCTCCTGCTAAGCCCGCATCCGCTTTAAGCGTTCGCATGCGGCTTTTTTATGTTTCATCCGTCTTATTATTTTAAGGAAAGCAGACTGCACAGTTTCTTCTGATCTTCCTCATTCGGAGAATGAGGCTCCCAGAGAATATTCTGTCCGTCATTTTCATAACGCGGAATCAGATGATAATGAAAATGGAAAACGGTCTGTCCCGCACACGGTCCGTTATTCTGCACCAGATTAAAACCGTCGCAGCCGAGCTTCTCCGTCATGTGAGTTGCCATCTTCTTGGCAAGAACCATCACGTTTGCAGCCACATCATCCGGAAGTTCATAAATATTGGCATAATGCTCTTTGGGAATAATGAGCGCATGACCCTTCGTTGCCGGGCCCGCATCCAGAATGACATTAAAATTCTCATCTTCATAAATGGAATTCGTGGGAAATACCCCGTTGGCCAGTTTACAGAAAATACAATCGTCTTTCATATCCTCTCCCCCATGTCAGATAAAATTTATTCTTTGCCGCTTTTCCTCCGTTTTCGCCTGCTTAGTAAATCCCAGATGACTCCGATTAAAAGTCCGGCAAGCATTCCGGCGATATGCGCGGCATTATCCACACCTTCCGTGGTAAAACCTTCATAAATATTATAAAAAGCACATACAATCAGTCCGAACAGCCGGTACCACGCTCCGCGCCGGAGAGTCCGGATACTTTTTAATCCGATAAACAGGATGATTCCCATCAGTCCCATGATGGCTCCCGATGCACCGATGGACGGAACGGACGAACCGGTATACACCTTAAAAAAGAGCGACCCCAGCCCGGCCAGCATTCCGAGCAGAACATAAATCAGCGCAAACCGCCACCGGCCGATGCCCTTCTCCAGCATGTTTCCTTCCAGATAGAGCATAATCATATTGTTAATGATATGATCCAGACTTCCGTGGACAAACATGTAAGTAAAAAGCCGGTACCATTCGTTATTCTCAAAAATCGCAACCGGATCAAGGGACAGCATATCCACAAGATATTCCCGGAATACAAGCTCCAAAATTCCGATTAACACATTCAGCGCAATCAGTCCGATGGTAACATACGGGATGGATTGCCGGATTTTCTCGTTTTCTTTCTTCTCCTGCGCCCGGATGGTATTTTCAAGCTGCCCCTGCATATTCTTAAGCAGCGTATCGGCTTTTGCGGGATTGGAAAGAAAGGCTTCAAGTCTTCCTTTCATTCCGTAGAAATCCGGTACCCGGTCGGGCGGAATAATTAACCGGCGATTACTTACATCCATAACCCAGGTATAATAATCTCCGAAAGTCACGGCCTCCGCCTCATCGGGGCGATCCGTCAGAATCAGGTACAGACTGTGGATTTCGGGAAGATTCTTCTTCTCAAGAATTTCGAGAGCTTTCCGGCGATAGTCGAACACCCCTTCTTTCGTAAGCCGTACGCCGGTTTGCTCAAGCACGAACAAGACCGTAACATGACCGGTTTCCTTCTTTAGGAAAACGTCAAACTGCTCTCTGTTGGTAGATGCTTTTGCATATCCTTCCAGCACCAGAAAGGATGATAAATACTCTTTCATGAAATTCCCTCGTACAGCCTATTATAATGACTTGGAAGGCAAAAATCAATTGTAGAGAAATTCCACCGCCCCGATTAAAATCCGGTCTCCCGGTGAGAGAGGTACTTTTTCGTTCGCCTCAAGCGGCATATCGTTTACGCTTACGCCGTTTGTCGAATTCAAATCCTCAATCCACACGTTTTCGTTTTCTTCAAAAAACCGGGCATGGATACGGCTCACCGACGGATCATCGATTACGATGTCCACCTCCGTTTTCAGTTTTCCCGCAATAACCGGAAGATTCGACAACGAATAAACCTTTTTGCTTCGTATTTCCGTCAGTTCTCTTCGTTCCTCCGCTTCCCTTCTTCCGAGCAGCATCGTTTCCTTCGACTCATCCTCCTTCATTTCCATCCAGTATTCCTCGCTGCCCGGTATCTCTTTTCGGACCGGTACGCTTCCTTCTTCCGTCGCGGTTTTCTTCCCCTTTCCGATTCCCGAAAAAAGAGAACCGATTTTGGAAAAAACTCCCGATAAGCCTTCTTTTTCCTCCGAAGGTCTGAAAAAATCCTCTTCCTCCGATATCGCATCCGCCAGCATCAGTGACGGGCTTTCCGTCTCCCCGGCAAAATTTCTGCCCCTTGCATTCGCTTTTTCTATCATCCGAATGGTATTGTTCAAAAGAAAATCATCTTCCTTTGCATCCCGGTAAAACTGATATGCGACATCCACCGCATCCGCATCTTTGTGATTCACTTTCTCTAAGAGAAACTCGGAAAGAACGTTTAATCCGTCAGGAAAGTCCGGTTCCTCATCGCGCGGATAAAAAATCCATTCGGTCCGGTTCGTGGAAAAATTATAATAAATATATTCCGGATCGCATAAGAAAAACATCGGACTAAGCAGATATCGTTCCGCTTCGGACACGGCATCCTGCCACGAGAAAAAAAGCGTTTTCACATCTTCGAATTCCAGCTCTCTTCGTCCGGTTATCCGGATCAGATTCTGTCTGGAGGTGATATCATAAAACATGAATTCTTCCCCGTCCCGGATTCGTATACTTCCTTTTATCAGTCCGTTTATATCATTCTCACAAAGCATCTGTGCCTGGTACGAACTGCATGTTTTCGGAAGAATCAGGTAATTGCGGTTCAAATCCCTCCTGTATATCGGATTCATCATTCTCTTCTCTCCTTTTTGTTATCCATTCCTTCAGTCTGGTTCCTTTCTTAATCAGCCTTATCACCGAAACCGGCCGGAAACGTTCCGCCCTTTCATGTACCTCGATGGTTCTAAACGGAGGATCTTTTCCCAGAATTCCGATATTTGCCATTGTAAGATCTCCTTTGATGGTTACATTGCTTTGGAACTTTCCGACCGAAACGGTTACCGAAATATTTTCCATTCCCACCAGCCGGTCTGTTAATGACTCATTGCATTTTTCTTTTACCGATTTTTCAATCTGGGAATTGCTCAGTTTCTCATAATAGGAAGTCTGCCGTACCGCCAGAAGCGCGGCATCGGTCATGATGCTTTTGTTATACATAAACAGTAAAAAATAAAACAGCAGCATTATGGTATAAAGAATAACCGGCATGACAAGCGCCGTCTCCACCGTCAGATTTCCGTTAAACTCTTGTTTATTTCTTTGTTTCATCTTTTCCGCTTCCTTTATTAATCTTTTCCTGTTTCATTTTCCGTCTGGTTCCGCGAAGAAATGTTTTATGCACTCATCGTAAGCATTACCGACAGCATCAGACCCGGTAAAAGAAAAGGAACAAATGCCATTTTTGTTTTCCGGTTTGCTTTTTTCGTCATCATCAGCCAGATTCCCTTAAGTGCCGCAAAAAAAAGACCGAATAAAAACATAAACAGATTCATGCGAACCCCGAGCAGCGCTCCTGCTGCGATGAGTACCAGCCCGTCGCCGTAGCCGATTTGTTCCTTTGACAAATAGGAAAACAAAAGAACCAGTCCTCCTAAAACACTTCCGGCAATGGCATAAAGAAAATCTTCTTTTCCCTGGAGAATGCTTAATATAATTCCGGCCGAAAAAAACAGCCCCACCGGGAAAATAACGATTTTACGCCTTTTCCGGTCGGATATCGCTTCTCCCAAAAGAAAAACAAAACATAACGCGATTCGTATTTTATCTACCATTAAATTCATTTGTTCTCTCTTTTCGCACACTTTGTACATAGATGCCTGGAGCCGACTTCGCTGATGGGTATCGCTTCCACCGACTTAAAAAGTGCATTACACGAGGAATCCGCATGATACCGGTTTCCCCAGGGGGTTATGTAATATACTTCTCCGTCTTTTGCCTTCACATTTTTGCTGCATTTCTCGCATGGATAATACTTCGATCCGTCTTCGCTTCTCTGAGTTGCGATATCCTCTCCGAAAACCGGTTGTACATCCGAACATAAATAAGTGCAGTCCCGGTACAGATGATAAGCATTCCCGGTTTTGGTAACATATACCATCTGTTCCTCTTCGTCCGATTCCTCTTTTTCCTCCGGCTTTTCGTATCCGGTCCATGCATGGACCGTAACATGATTTGCCATCGTCATCCGCCCGACCCCTCCGATGGAAAACCACGGTTTAACCACATAGGTTAAAATCAGCCGGACGTTGCCGGATTCATCCGCCATATCCGATCGAAACAGATGAAGACCGAGTGCATCCCATTCCACCACGGATCCGCCCAACGTCTTAGCGGTCTTTCTCGTAATTTCTTCCCGGATAAAAGTCTCGGCAAGAAGGAACGACTCTTCTTTATCCGGCATGGAATCTTCCTTTGCATACAGCAAAACCGCCGCCTCCGCAGCCGTTTCCGTAAGAGCGGACTGAAACCGGCAATACGTCGAAATCATATCGAATACCGAAAAAAGCATGAACGAAAAAAAGATAAATAACGGCAAAACGAGCGCAGCTTCAACCGTAACGGAACCTGCAACCGTAAAATGCCCATTCTTTCGGGAG
>OMRN01000462.1 GCA_900313265.1 uncultured Lachnospiraceae bacterium
CATCCATTTTCTCACGATGAATGCATAAATACTCACTTTCCTTCATCACTTCCGTTCCGTACTCGCTTATCACCGAAACGGTATGTGAAATCTCCGCCTCCGACAGAAATTCGGAAAGTTCTCTTCCTTCGGTTGTTCCCGCAAAAATCAGTATCCTATTCAACCCGGTATCCTCGTTTCGTTACTAATCTTCCGTTTATGATTTCCGAACCGGAATTTCCGATAAAAACCGTCGTAAACATATCGACTTCCCGGTCTTTCAACTCATTTAGTGTGCACGTATGAACTTCGCAGCCTTTTCGCCCGATATTTCTTACATACCCACAGGGGCGCCCGGGCTCAATCGTTTCGAGTAAAATCTCACAGGCTTTTTTCAGATAATCCGCCCGTTTCTTACTCGACGGATTATATATTGCAATTGCAAAATCCCCTTCCGCCGCAGTCCTTAAGCGTTTCGTAATCTTCTCCCACGGTGTCAGCAAATCGCTTAAACTGATTACGCAAAAATCATGATTTAAAGGTGCTCCGAGCAAAGCCGCACCGCTCGTGGCCGCCGTAATTCCCGGAATCACTTCGACGGAAATTCCGGGATAATCTTCCCCGATTTCATATAAAAGTGCCGCCATTCCGTATATTCCGGCATCGCCGCTGCATACCATCGAAACCGTCTGTCCCTTTTCTGCCTCTTCGAATGCCAGAATGCAACGCTCTTTTTCCTTTCGCATCGGCGTGGATAAAAGTTTCTTTGACCGGAACCTTTCCGGGAGAAGTTCAAGATACACCGGATAACCTACAATCACATCGCTTTTTTCCAAAACTTCCGAGGCTTCTGCCGTCATCATCTCTTCCGCACCCGGACCGATGCCGATGGCATAGATGATTCCGTTATCACTTTTTCTTTCTTCTTTCTTTTCATCCGGCTCTCTTTTTTTATAATAATCTTTCTCATCCTCCTCGAAACCGATACGGACAACTTTCTTTACCACCGAAACCGTTATTCCGTCTTTCGCGGTTTTCGAAAGAATGATTTCTCCCCCTTCTCCCGCAGCCCGGACGGCAGAACGCTCGCAGACATTATCCGTTCCGGTTTTTTCTTTTACGAAGTCCGATGTAGCGAAATCTCCTTTCAGTTTCATAAGCGTTTCGGCATCATAAAACAGAAACGGAATTTTATGCTTTCTGGCAAACTGATGAATTCCGTCTTCTTTTTTCTTTAAATCAATCGAAGCTATCGCACAGATTCTGTTTTCATCAAGTCCGTTTTCCCGGAAAACTTCTTCAATAAAACGTTCGATTTTATCCGCCGATGTCCCTCTTTTACAACCGATTCCCACAACATAATCCCGGGGGCGCAGTACAATCGATGCGTTGCTTCTTTCTTTATCGGATGAAATCAGAATGTCCGCGGGAACATTTTTCTCATACGGAATCAGCCGGATAAAATTCCGATAAAGGCCGTCTCCGTACGCAGACGGATCATCCTCCGGTTTCATCGGGTGAACGGTATCCTCAACGCACACCGTAATTTCTTCTTCCGCTAAAACCTTTGCGGAAACCGCGGCAATTCCTTCCCTTTTTTCAATCCGCAAGTCATTGTCGGATGCAAATAAATCGACTGCAAATTTTTTATGAAGATCCGTTGCCGTCGTGATTACCGCCTGCAGATTCATCTCCTTGGCTATAACCCGGGCAAGACGGTTTGCTCCGCCCAGATGTCCGGACAAAATCGGAATGACCGCATTTGACGCTTCATCCATGACCAGCACGGGGATATCTTCAAATTTATCTTTCACAAAAGGAGCAATCGACCGAACCGCAATCCCGCAGGCACCGATGTAAATCAGACCGTCATAATGTTTAAAGGCGTCCTCGGCAAACGACGTAAGCGATTCATTCGTATAAGTGACATGCGGCGGCAGGGAATCCGCATTCTTACAGACTGTAAAAAGTTTGCAGAAAATATCTTCCTCGCAAGCCACCCGGTTTCTCTTATAATAAATCTGTGCGAGTTTTTCCTTTAAAAGAACCGACAGCTCTATTCCTTTTTTCGTAAAACTGATAACCTTAATTCTCATATTTGTTCCGCTCTTCTGTACTCCGTGGAAAAATCGGCAGCGTATAGTCTGCTCTTCTCATATTTCCCCTGCGACACCGCATCTCCGATTAAAATTACCGCAATCTTCGTAATCCCGTGTTTCACTGCCGTAGCATGAAGAGTTCCGACCGTGCACGGGTATTTTTCTTCTTCCGGCCAGGTTGCCTTATACACAATTGCTGCCGGTGTGTCTTTTTCATATCCTCCGGCCAACAGTTTTTCCTGCAGTTTTTCGGTCATTCCGGCAGATAAATAAACTGCCATGGAAGCTTTGTGAGTGCTCAGGCTCTCTATGGATTCCGCTTCGGGAACGGCCGTCTTTCCTTCCATTCTCGTAATAATAAGTGTCTGGGAAATCCCCGGAAGCGTATATTCGAGATTCAGCGAGGATGCCGCTCCGAAGCAGGCACTCACACCCGGTACCGATTCATATCCGATTCCGAGAAGAGAAAGTTCATCCATCTGTTCACGGATCGCCCCGTAAAGACTCGGTTCTCCGGTATGCAGCCGGACGGTCATTTTTCCCTTTTCTTCCGCATCCTTTATAAGAGTAATTATTTCCTCAAGTGTAAGATAAGCGCTGTTAATCTTTGCGCACTCCTCTTTTGCATAATTCAAAAGTTCGGGATTTACCAAAGACCCCGCATAAATAATAACATCCGCTTTTTCGATTAAATCTTTCCCACGCACGGTGATTAAATCCACCGCTCCGGGGCCGGCTCCCACGAAATAAACCATGCCCGATTCCCCCCGTCATACTTTTTTTATCTTTTCCATTTTTTAAGTTTTTACACAAAAATGATTAAAGAAACAGTTCCTCCGACACTCCCTCACTTTTTGCAAGTTCACCGAGTTCCTTGGAAAACATGATGCACTCCACTTTCATTTCATTCATTGCACGTTTCGTTAAATTCAGGCAGAGCCGTCTTACAATTTCCCGCATGATTTCATTTTTCATTGTCTCATCCGGAATCTTTTTAACCGCATCTTCCGTCGTGACACAGTTTAAAATCTCCCGTGCCGTTTTTACATCCGCTCCCTTTTCAATCGCTACCGCCGCAAGAATTTCCATCCGGCAGTCCGCTTCTTTGGAATGCGTATTCATAATGCCGCCCGCAACTTTAATCAGTTTTCCGATGTGACCGACATAAAGCATTTTCCGAAATCCGAGTTCACGGGCCATGTCCACACTCAGGCCGATAAAATTGCTGCATTTCACGGCTTTGTCCAGATCATATCCGTAGTTTTCCCTCATAAAATCAAGCCCGTAATTTCCGGGAGATACAATAACCGTTTCATACCCCTGAACGCGGCGCTGATTCAGCTCCAGCCGGATGGTATCCAGAATTGCCTGTGTGCTCATCGGTTCCACAATCCCGCTCGTTCCGATAATGGAAATGCCGCCTTCGATTCCAAGCTTCGGATTAAACGTTTTCTTTGC
>OMRN01000460.1 GCA_900313265.1 uncultured Lachnospiraceae bacterium
CATATACGCTGAACCCATTTGCCGTGAATCGTATCTGCCCGTCTTCTACCGTAAAATCCGTTATCTCTTCCCTGCTTCCGTCATCTTTGATATGCCAAAGTGAAAGCAATAATCCGGTACTGATTCTCTCGTCCTTAATCGTTACTTCAATCGGACGGTCTTCTCCCGGCTGATACTCTCCGTTCTCGTCGGAAATCGTAATATCATAAGCAACAAGAGTTACTCCTCTGTTATCATTTTCTTCATTTTCCGTATTTTCTTCATTTGAAGAATCTTCGTTTGAAGTATCTTCGCTTGAAACATTTTCACCGGCATCCTGATCCTGCTTCGGAATGCTACCTTCAACTTCAATTACCGTCGCATTCGCATTCTTCGGCATCATGCCGTCAAGTGTAACTTTCTTTTCCAGGTTTTCCGAATTCGGATAAACTTCCAGATTCAGATGTCTGTACCCGGTATCCTTAACCAGTGCAATACCGGCCACATCTCCATCGATTTCGCAAAGACCGTTGTCTTCGGAAATATCCTCAATAATGACATCTTTTAATCTGCCGTCTTCCACACTGTAAAGCGACATCTTCTCACGTGGCGAAAGTGTTACGTTCTCCGCGGTTTCGGCCTTTACATATAATGTTTCGTTCTCTTCGGTGTTTTCACCGTTTTCGCTGTTCTTTTCGGAACTGCTTTCTTTTTCGGAACTGTCTTCTTCAGAATTGTTTTCCTCCTCATCCGGACGGTTTTCTTCGGAATCTTCCTCCGAATGAGCATCTTTGGTATCCTCTAAGCCTTCTTTCAGGCCCGCATCGTCCGGTCCTGCATTCAGCATTTCCGGATCTTCTTTTCCTTCAAAAATATAACCCTTTACAACTTCAAGTCCCTCTTCCTTTGTGTTCACCTGCACAGGTGTTACTTCCACATCGGAATCCTCCGCGGAACTGTAAATTGAAAGTTCTGCATTTTCTGTGGTATCGGACAAAACGGGATAGAGAGAATCTCCGTTTTCATTTTCGATTCCGCTCTCACGAAAATCCGGTTTCGGTGAAGTGCTGTCTTTTTCCGGAGAAACACTGTCTTTTTCGGGAACAGTACTCTCCTGCTCCGGAACTATTGAACTGTCCTTCTCCTCCGCGGAAGAACTGTCTTTCTCCGTCTCCGAGCACTCTTCTTCGGGTGCCGTGCTTTCATTTTCGGGAGTATAACTGCCATCCTCCCATGAACTGTCATTCTCCGAAGCAGAACTATCCTGCTCCGGTAAATCTCCAAGCGGCGTTGCCGCAACAACTTCCTTAGCCGCACCAAAATCAGCCCCGCTTGCCGATACGGCAATCGGAGACATCATCGGTGTTAAAACCAGGATTAACACAGTAAGTCCACTTATTATTCTGTTTTTCAGTTTTCTAAGTGTATGCTTCATTCGTAAATATAGCAGAATACAATCAGTCGGTTCGTTGACACCGGCTCCGTACATGTGGAAAGCGCCAGGATATGATTACTTTTATCAATGGAGGTATTGATATATTCAGCATCTTTGGCAATCATCTCCGAAATCTCATCAAAAGATGTCGGATCCAAAGCTTTATTATCATACACATTGACTTTCGCACACGCGAAGATTCCCAACTTATATTCCCTGATGTCCCGTTTACCGACGCTCAATGTACCCGTACTGTGACTCTCCAAATAGTCCTGACTAAAGAAGTCGTCAAGCGCGCCAAACATTTTTCCATACTCCATATGATGTCCGTAAAGTATGGAGTAATCATCCGTAAAATCCCCACTGTTCCTGCTGTCTAAGAAAATACTCCCGGACAGCGAATACTCACCGTAAGGATTTAAGTTCAAATAGTCCGAATTCGTGTCGCCCTGCATAACCGGATAGTCAATATTCGTCCCGTCCACGGTAATCCACGCAACCATGTCGTCCGTAATCGGAGAATCGACCGGAACGCTCTTGCCCGCCACGGGTTTGTATTTTAAATAACTGTCATCTCCGGCTTTGTTATAGACATACCACGAATCGTAAAGCCCGTATGCCACAATCAGAAACGCAAAAATGAATACGCCGAGCATAAGCTTTTCATATATCATATTCATTACAATCCAGAAGCGTCTCATGTTTTGTCCTTGGGCATTTTTCTTCGTATTTCTTAATAATTATTCTTCGTATTTCTTTCTGGAACGAATCGCGAAGAATACAACACCTGCGATTATAACAATACCTGCGATAACCCATGGTGCAACGGAAAGGATAACACCGGTGGGGATAACACCTTCCTTAACGTTCTTATAACCGGTTAAGATATCCGCATCACCTATATCACCTGAAGTTGCAGCATTGAAAGTTTTCGCATTCTCTCCGGTTCCAATCGTGAAGGCTTCTGCTGCGGATGCTGTGCTGACATATCCATCAGGCACATAATTATCCTCGGTTACCTCATAATGTGCTCCGGTCGGAATACCA
>OMRN01000459.1 GCA_900313265.1 uncultured Lachnospiraceae bacterium
GAACAGTCATGTTCGACGGCATTCATATATCCGGTTCTTCGAATGACACCCATCCGCTCTAAATATTCAAGATCTCTTTTTACCTGATCTACAGAGATGTTTAATTCCTCTGCCAGCATTTCAAGAGTCCTCGATTTTCCGTCTTTTAACAGTTCGATTAATTTCTGCATTTATTCTTCACCATTCATTACCAGATCAGCATTCCGATATAGTAGGCGGCTCCGGCTAAAAGAAGCGCTACAACCGTATAGTAAACCGCGATAATTGAGGTCCATTTTACGGAATGTGTTTCCTGATAGGTTGCCGCAAGCGCAACGATACAGGGCATGTTAAAGGTCATGGCAAAAATAAGAGCAAGCGCTTCCGGCTTCGCAATATTTGCCGTTAACAGTTCATTGATATTGCTTGCGGTATTTCCGGCCATCAGCGAACCAAAGGTCAATGTTCCTGTATTGCTGTAAAGCATGCTTAATACTCCGAGTGCACCTTCCTTACCGAGTGAAGAAGCCAGGAATGCAAGGAATGTCTGCCAGCTTAAACCAACCAGTTTGGTAACCGGTTCCACAAGCTGACCGAATTTATACAAAAGGCTTGACGTTATATTTCCGTCCTTCGTGTAAGAAAGAAGCCAGAAAACAAACGCCACGATGACAACCACTTTCGTAGCCCGGAAAAATGTATCCTTCGTTCTTCCGAATACATAACGGAAAAGCGCTCCCCATCTCGGTTTGTGATAAGGAGGCAGCTCCATGATCATTCCATAGCGTTCTTCGGGTTTTACAAGGAAGCGGCCGAAAATCAGTCCCGTTACGCAGATATGCAGAATCATTACGATTAAAATGACAGCTATAATAACCGGCATCCACGCTCCGAAGAAAATCGTGGAAAGCATCGGAATAACCGCCCATGCTGCACCGCAGGGAATGGCCCATGCAAGTGCAATGGTCAAAACCTTCTGTCCCCAGTTATCGATGACACGTGTTCCGGCCGCACCTCCCATGGTGCATCCGAAACTGATTAAAAACGGCATGACGCATTTTCCCTGTAATCCGAATTTACTCATTAATCCGTCAAATACATAAGAAACTCTCGCCATGATTCCGATTTCTTCCATAAGTCCGAAAACAAGCGTTACGCCGAATACGAATCCGAGCATTTGAACGACAAACGACACGGAGCGAAGCAGGATATCACATAATAAAGAAGCGATGAAAGCCGGACAGCCGATATTGACAAGTGCGGCATAGGCCGGATCCGGAATTTTTCCGATTGCACTTCCGAGTCCCATTAAAGGCAGTGCCGGTATAAACGAAAGCAAAAGCCCTGCAAAAATAATCAGAACGACCAGAATCGCTCCCCATAACTTATGCGTAATCGCACGGTCGAATTTACTGAGTGATGCACTTTTTTTCGGAGCGCTCACACACCCTTCCAAAAGATTGTCAATCCATGCAAATTTGCATTCACCGGTAATGACGACTCCGTTTTTCTGTTTTCCGAGACTCTCTTCCATTGTTGCAACAGAGTCCGTATCCAGAACCGCTTTGATTCTTGCCAGAACCGGCTCGTCTCCTTCGATGGCTTTTACTGCAAGCCAGTCTTTGGAATATCCCGGAATGATTCCTTCCGGAATCATTTCTTTGATTTCCGAATAGGCATCAATCTCTTCATATCTTCCGGCAAGTCCGCTGTAATCAAGGACTGTTTTTTCATTTAATGCCCGGTTTAACGCATCATAAAACCCTCCGTAAGATTTCTTATCCGGCGCAGAGAACGAAACCACAGGAATTCCGAGTTTTTCTTCCAGTCCCGCGGCATTTACCGATTTTCCCTGAATCCTTGCCACGTCATCCATATTTAAAAGAAGGAAGCATGGAACGGTAATTCCGGCATAATCCGCAAGCATGTAAAGGCTTCTGTTCAACTGGGAGCTGTCTGCTAAAATACAGACAACATCCGCTTTACCCGAAGCAATGTAATCTCTCGTAATCATCTCTTCATCGGAGTTTGCGGACAGACTGTATGTTCCCGGGAGGTCTGCCACAATATAATTTTTACCATCGTGTTTGAAGGAACCCTCTTTCTTTTCTACTGTTTTTCCCGGCCAGTTTCCGACGTGCTGATGCATTCCCGTAAGTCCGTTAAACAGTGTGGATTTACCGGAGTTTGGCTGTCCCAAAAGGGCAATTACGATTTCATTATTCTCGGTCATCCGTTTGCCACCTCCATATCAATATTTTCACAGTCCTTGCGGTTCAGTGCTATCATGGTGTCCCTTGAATAAATTAAAACCGGCTGGCTTTTTTCATTCTTCACCATGGTCAGATAGCATCCCGGCGTCAGACCGATGGAGGTAATGCGGCTTACAAACCGCGAATCCCCACTGACGGACACAACGGTACCTTCTGCCCCTTTCCTCATTTCTGTCAGTTTAATCATTTTTCTCCTCCTGTGATATTTCAATTAGCGCATATACGCTACGCTTTCATAAATCAGCCAAATAACATTTATCTCATCCGTTGAATTCGCTTTCCTCAAACGAAAGCATCGTATACCCCGCCGACGAAACCACTCTTCCGGCGTCCTGTCTTTGCAGTTCTTTCTTTGACCGAAGCAGAACTTCCTTCTTTTCCAGACTGA
>OMRN01000456.1 GCA_900313265.1 uncultured Lachnospiraceae bacterium
ATGGGTTCTTTTGACAGTATCCGCAAAGCCCGCAAGGAGAAATCCTCGAAAGAAAAGAAAACCATCGGTTTCGGTACGGCGGAAAAAGGAAAATACTGCCATTTTGAGCCGATTACCAGAGAAGATATTTTAAGTCTCGGTTCCACGAACGAACTGATGGGGCGTTTCCCCGTTTTGGTAAACTTCCACCCTCTGGAAGAAAAGGTGGTCAATCAGATCATCGACATCCAGAGAAAAAGAGTCGAAGAAAACTTCGGCCTCGAAATCGTCATCTCCAAAGAGCTTCGTCAGGCTTTGGCTGAAGAAGCAAACGGACCTTTCGGCTGCCGCGAGTTTTACAATGTCATCTTCTCCACCGCCATCAAAGCCCGCAAACACTTAATGCTTGCCGGCAAGAAAGCCGGTGATTACAAAGTAATCTTAAAGCCGGATATGAAGTACTCCGTTCGTAAAATCCGGAAGAAAGAGGATGCGTCTTTCGAAACGGAGAACGAGAACTCTTAAAACGGATATCGTCATATTAAAATACCTGT
Source organism: uncultured Lachnospiraceae bacterium (assembly GCA_900313265.1). Classification (GTDB taxonomy): domain Bacteria; phylum Bacillota; class Clostridia; order Lachnospirales; family Lachnospiraceae; genus UBA3766. The sequence goes on from OMRN01000456.1 coordinate 534, forward strand.
CCCCCTTAAACGGAAAAAGTCTGCCGGCCGGCAGGCTTTTTTCGTAATGATATCGATTTCGGTTTCTACTTCTTCAGTTTCCCGCACAAACGGACGCTCTCTTTGGCAAGTTCCGTCATCATGTCCAAGAACGCTCCTTCCGGCAGCCATTCATCGGCGATAACCGAAAGTTCCGTGCAGCCAAGCAGAATCACTTCTGCGCCCTCCGCTCTAAGGGTTGATGCCGCTTCTATGAATTTATCCTTTTCAACCGGCATTCCCATTTTCACGTTGTTATAGATTAAATCCGTTACCAGCTGTTGTCTTTTCTCATCCGGTACAATGCACCCAATCCCGACATCTTTCAGCGGTTTTTCAAAAATCCCCGATTTTACCGTTCCCGCGGTTGCCATCAGCCCGACATTTTTCACGCCCATTCTTTTAAATTCATCCACGCAGATGCCGATTCCGTTTAAAATCGGAATATTCACACCCTTCGATAAATCCTCGTAAAAATAATGAGCCGTCACGCAGGGAATCGCAATTACCGTTGCACCGCCCTGCTCCAAATGATGACAGGACTTTAACATCATCGGCAGGGGACTCTCATCGGATTTTCCGAGGATAAACTCCGTACGGTCCGGCGTATCGGTGCCGTGTTCGATAATCATCGGAATATGTTCCTGATCGGTTTTCGCATCCGTAAAATCTATCACACGGTTGATAAAACTTACGGTGGTCATCGGCCCGAGTCCGCCGAGCACTCCTAACTTATGCATGTTTACTTCTCCGTTTGTTCAATATAGGTTTTCGTAAGCGACACGCGGTCGATTTTTCCGTTTCCGGTAAACGGCATGCGTGCCAGACGAATCACTTTTCTCGGCAGCATGTAACGCGGCAGTTTTTCCTTTACAATGCTTTCCAGATCCTGTTCTTTCACACTTCCGGTATAACAAAGCAGAATATTGCCGGCCTCTTTATCATAGATACAGGCGGCCATCTGAACACCTTCGATACGGTCCACATTTACCTCGATTTCACCAAGTTCGATGCGGTGACCCATATGCTTAATCTGGAAATCCTTTCTCGATACATAGACCAGTTCACCCTTGTCATTCATTTTACCGATATCTCCGGTGCGGTAAATGATTTCCGGATAAACCGTATTTAAAGGATTCTGCACAAAAACAGCCGCCGTCCGTTCCTCGTCCGAATAATATCCGAGCGTAACGGCCGTTCCCCGGATACAGATTTCTCCGGTTTCGCCATCTCCGGCGAGGCGGTTATCCTCCGTTAACAGAAGGATTTCCGTATTGTCAAACGGCTTTCCGATCGGAACCGTTTCGTTCTCCTCATACGGATGATCGACTTTATAATAGCAGCTCATGCCCGTGCATTCCGTCGGTCCGTATAAATTGAAAAATGTCGCATCCGGCAGTACATCCTGCCAGGAACGCAGGTGGTTGGCCGGGAATACCTCACTGCCAAAAGCAACGGTGTGCAGATACTGCGGCGTGATTTCATCAAAGGTACGGAAAGTGCTTACGATGGAAAGTGCGGAAGCCACCCAGCAGATGGTATTGATTTTATATTCGTTTAAATATTCCATCAGACGTACCGGGAAGGAAAATAACCTCTTCGGTATCAGATAATCCGTTGCTCCGAACATCAGCGTCGGGAAGAGTTCCTTTAAGCACGCATCAAAGTAAAGCGGTGCCTGGTTTCCGAAAACCGTATTTTCATTAAATCCAAGCACCTCGGAAAGCTGCTCCACGTAATCGATAACCGAACGGTGACATGCCACAACACCTTTCGGAATCCCCGTGGATCCGGATGTAAATACAATATATATCGGATCGGTATCGATGGACTGATCGTAAATCTTTTGAAGGGCTTCCGCGTTTGCTTCTCCGTTACATACTTCGGAGTAAAGCACTACTTCCTGTCCTTCCGTCTTCAGTTCATTCGCTTTTTCAATCGTGGTTTCATCACAAATCATGACCGGCGAATTCACCTTTTCCAAAATCAGGCGGATGCGGTCACCCGGCATTTCCTCATCAAGCGGAACGTAATAACAGCCGCCTGCGATGACACCGAAAAAGGATGCAATTTCCATTGCCGATTTTTGCATGAA
>OMRN01000455.1 GCA_900313265.1 uncultured Lachnospiraceae bacterium
CGAAAATCGTTGGTCCCGCGAAGCCGGATACAGGTAGCCAGAACGGATGATGCAATGTCTCCCGAAATATTTGACATCTTTTCGGCACTGGCTTCGGAACTGACTTCCATGAGATAAATACAGTATCCGAGTTCATCGTCATCGTACTCAAGCGTTATAAATGACATATTGAACCATACCTGCATTCTGTCCAAAAAAACATAGGAATGCAGACATTTCTTTTCCACGGCCGAACGATAACAGTATTCTTCAAAATTCAGATCTCTGACCAGATATTCCGTATACTCAAGATCCGGCACAAACTTATCCCGGAACATCCTCATATTCGGAGTAGGATGCTCGACCGAATAAATATAAGCATCATTTCCGGTGACAATACGAAATGCTCTTTTGCTGCCGGTAAGATTTTTTTCAACAGAAACGATACATGCCATTGATGAGAATGCATCTACAACTGATTTATAATCCATAAGTCCCCTCCAATTTTTCTGTAATTGGAAACAAAAGTACTATTTTATTCTACCATAAATGCTTCATTTCGACCATAAAAAACACCTGTCCGACGCAATTTCCTACTGCGCGGCTAGGTGTTTAATCTTAGTTTTATTCAATTTTCAATACTCATCCAGAAAATGGTGCCTTTCTCCACCCTTTTTATAGGCTATCACCGTATCCAGATTTACATTTTCCACACTTTTAAAAATATTTGATTCGATATACGGATTATTCTTCCTAAGTTCCGCAATCAGTTTCTTCGTTTCCAGGCGCTTGGATGAAGTTGTACCGTCTTCATGACAGGTCGAGCAGGTATCCGTAAAATGGCACGCACACTGAAGAAAATACAGATTGTTATAATCCCTCCACGCACAGATATCGCTCTCCCGAATCAGATACATCGGTCTGATCAGTTCCATCCCTTCAAAATTCGTACTGTGAAGTTTGGGCATCATGGTCTGAATCTGTGCCCCGTGAAGCATTCCCATGAGTATTGTTTCAATAACATCATCATAATGATGACCCAAAGCAATCTTGTTGCATCCGAGTTCTTTCGCCCTGCTGTACAGATAACCGCGGCGCATCCTTGCACACAGATAGCATGGATTTTTCTCGATATTATCCACGGCATCAAAGATATCGCTTTCAAAAATCGTAACCGGAATTCCAAGCGTCCCGGCGTTACTCTCAATCAGTTCACGGTTTTCTTTGTTGTAGCCCGGATCCATTACGAGAAACGTCAGTTCAAAGTTACACTGTCTGTGTTTTTGTATCTCCTGAAACAGTTTTGCCATCAGCATGGAATCTTTTCCGCCGGAAATACAAACGGCAATATGATCCCCTTCGCTTATAAGCTGATAGGTTTTGCAAGCTTTGGCAAAGGGTGTGAACAGCTGTTTATGAAACTTCTTTCGAATGCTTTCCTCGGCCCGGTGCTGTCTTTCCGCCCTTGCGTCTTCGTTTGGAATTCCGGATCTTATATAACCGATGTATCCGTCCTCAAGACTGTAAATATCCCGCCCTTCAAGACACGGAAGTTCATCCAGTTCCCTCGATTTGCGGCCGATCTGGCAGTAAAAGACCAGTCTGATGTCTTTCCCCGTTGCTTCGATTGCAGCACACGAACCGTCTCTTAATTCATCCAAACCGATATGAACGGCCCCCGGAATCATCCCGTATGCCACAAGTCCGTCATCCCTGATATCGATAAGTTTATAAGAATCCTCCGGCCATTCCCGAAGTTCATTAAGCGTTATTTCTTTCATCATACACTCCGTTGATTATCATAACAGGCCCGCATCCCAAACACCGCGAAAATCTTATCCCTGTCGTCCTTCGTCTCTATATACTCTGCATGGAGCTTGGTGGCTTTTCGTGCTTATAATCAATTGTATTCATAAATCTGATCAATCACCGTAAACTCTTAAAATATTCTTCTATGATCTCTTCGCATCTGTCCGGTTCTGTTTTATATATAAAATGGCTGCCGGGAAGATATACGATTTCATAATTGCCCATTTTTTCCAGGTACGGAATCAGTTCCTTTTCATTCGCTTCTTTTTGCTCCGAATCCTCTAAATCACCGTCTCTTGCTGATATGTAAAGCTTCGGAACATCGGTTTTAACAAGAACATTCCAAACAGCATTTCTGTTTTGGTTAATCTGCGTTCCTTCCTTCGCTACAGCATCGGAAGATATGGATAATAATTGCAAAATACAATATGTACGCCAATCATCTTTTGAAAGTGCCGAATCATTTTTCAGTAATACCGGAAGCAGGATATCTCCGATTCCGAAACTGACTGCCGCTTTGTATAACCCATTACCGGACGAGCCGCCTCCCGTTTCTTCTTCAGTAACCGGTTCTATATAAGTTCCGTCAATATTAATGAATGCCTCAATTTCTTCAGGATATTTGCTCACCCAGTAAGAAGCATATACTCCGCCCATGGAATGCGCCATCAGAATATAAGGAGCTTCGGTACCCGATTCCTTCAATGCGTCGCGATATTCTTCCACAATGATTTCTGCCGTCCTGTCATCCTTACAGTCATCGCTTCCGTCCCATCCGGCTCTTCCGATATAAATAAACTGATAATCTTTTTCCAGTTTTCCGGTCATCTTCCTCATTTCAACAGACAATCCGGCACCCATTCCGCTTAAAACAACTATTTTACCTTTGCCTTCTTCATTTCCGAATTTTAAAACATTCAAAGAACGGTCACCAATTGAAACCGGATTATAGTATCCTCTTTCCGCCAGATATTTCATATCGATTCCATGCTTGATTATGTGGAATATAAATAATCCTGCCGGAACCGCAACCACCGCGATAAGAATTCGGATCAAGATTTTTTTCGGATTTCTTTTTACTCTTTGTTCTTTTTTCACAGTTTCTCTATTTCCCGTTTTATTTGTTCGCGAATTTTCTCCAAAAGTGATAGTATTACCATTTTGTATCAATTGACATCCAGAGTGCTTTTATACTGAATTTCTGGCGTTTTCCGGCACAATAACGGCGAATCAGAATCAGGTTGTCATCTTCCAGCTGACAAACATTTTCCCAGCGCTGAAAGATATTTCCTATTGTATGATAGATTAACCCGATAATCATTGCGATGGGGAAAAGGAGCATGATCAGGAAATATCCGGGCAACACCAGTAATTCATGCAAACAGCCGGTTTCTTTATGACCGTATTCGGAGAATTCCCGAAGAGTCAATTTTTTCACATCGCTACCACGCACGAATTCATACCGAACGCTCTCCGGCATAAAAAGGAGTGCATAGGCTAAAGCATAGGCTTCATCAACATTTACCGTGCTGAAATTCATGTATTTGTTATGTCCTTCTGTTCCAAAGGTAACTTTAACAAGACAGGGGGCCTTTGCGGCGGTATTATTCGGTTTATAGTCCATGGTCTCAATCTGTACGGAACGGAATTTAACATTCCCATCATGGGTATAATACCGTACTTTTAAATGTGAGGAAGATTTATAAGTATCCCGAGTCACAAAAAAGCCGTTTTGCTTCGCTAAATTGTCAAATGCTTCTACTTTGTTCATAAGCCCCTGCCCTCTATGGGACCTCTTTTTTACTATGGAAACTTGGCATGTAAAAAATCAGAATTATTAATCAAATGCCTTCGGGCTCACATCGACACCATCATCAAATACCGGATTTTCCAGCTTATCACACCCCTGGAATGCCATCCCGTATACTTTCTTTAGTCCTTTTCCGAACTGTATTTTTCGAAGTTCTTTGCAGTCTTTAAACGCAAAAGGAGGGATGTATTTCACACCGTCCGGCAAACGGAGTTCTTCAAAAGAACTTCTTACAAAAGCGTACTGCCAAATATCAACTAATGCATCCGGTAAAATGATTTGATGAAGATTTGTGCAACCATCAAACACAAATCCACCAAGGAAGCTAACCGTGTCCGGAATTGTAACGGATGTTATTTCCGTATGTCCTTTGAAAATATTATCAAACAACATTGTGACCGGCTGGCCGGCTATCACAGAAGGAATTACGACTTCTGCCTCATCCCCTTCATATCCGGTCACACAAAAAGATTCGTCTTCTAATTGTTTATATGAAAATTGCTGCATCGTTGTTTCTACTCGTCTTTCCTCTATATTTTTGTTATATAAATAAATATCATCCATTTAAAATCAATATCATTTTACCACAGATATGTCCTATAACCATCACTATGATTTAGAGATTTTTCATTATTTTGCGCCTAAAACCGATGGGATGATAACGAAAGTGTCTGGTGTACGTTCCTAAAAAATAAAAATTCCCCTGTAATACGTGTATACTACAGGGGTTTGCAAACCTTATCATTTTTTAGTCTTCATCCTCATCTTTGTCTTTCCAGCAGGAAGTAAAATGCAGTTCTCCGGTATCCATATCCAGAGACATATTGTCACCCATCCGCATATTCAAGTCTCCGTCGGAATCAATACCCAAG
>OMRN01000451.1 GCA_900313265.1 uncultured Lachnospiraceae bacterium
ATTGCAAAGCAATTTAGGTTTGTGCGTCGCCCCAGCGTTGAATCATATTAAGTGGCTGCGTGCCAAAGACCCATTCGGTAAAGTATAATTTTTGAATGAAAGCATCGAATATTTTGATTTGACATCAGCCCGTATTGGGTTTAAAATACAGAAAATTTCAAAGGATAACGACAGGAGAAAAAGTTATGAGTGAAAAATTACGAGTTGGAATTTTAGGTGCTACGGGAATGGTAGGACAGCGATTTATCTCCCTTTTGGAGAATCATCCCTGGTTCGAAGTAGTAACGGTGGCTGCAAGCCCGAGAAGTGCCGGAAAAACATATGAAGAAGCAGTCGGCGGAAGATGGAAGATGACCACCCCGATGCCGGAAGCGGTTAAGAAACTGATTGTGAAGGATGTAAACGAAGTGGAAGCCATCAGCAGCGAGGTTGATTTCGTTTTTTCCGCTGTGGATATGACCAAAGACGAGATTCGTGCGATTGAAGAGGCTTATGCAAAGGCTGAAACCCCTGTTGTATCGAATAACTCCGCACACCGCTGGACGCCCGATGTCCCGATGGTGGTTCCCGAAATCAATCCGGATCACATGAAAGTTATTGATTTCCAGAAGAAGCGTCTCGGAACGAACCGCGGATTTATTGCGGTAAAACCGAACTGCTCGATTCAGAGCTATGCTCCCGTATTCACCGCATGGATGGAATTCGAGCCTTATGAAGCCATTGTATCAACTTATCAGGCCATTTCCGGTGCAGGAAAAACGTTTAAAGACTGGCCCGAGATGGAAGGCAATATCATTCCGTATATCGGCGGAGAAGAGGAAAAGAGTGAGAAAGAGCCCTTGCGAATCTGGGGAAAAATCGAAGACGGCGTTATTGTGCCGGCTGACTTTATCAAAATTACCAGCCAGTGCATCCGTGTTCCGGTTTTAAACGGACATACGGCTTCCGTTTTTGTTAAATTTAAGAAAAATCCCACGAAGGAGCAGTTAATCGAAAAACTCGTTACCTTCAAAGGACTTCCTCAGGAGTTAAATCTTCCTTCCGCACCGAAGCAGTTTATTCAGTATCTGGAAGAGGACAACCGTCCCCAGGTAGCACTTGATGTGGATTTTGAGCACGGCATGGGTATTTCCGTCGGACGTATCCGTGAAGATTCGATTTATGACTGGAAATTTGTGGGACTTTCCCATAACACCGTCAGAGGTGCGGCCGGAGGTGCCGTACTTTGTGCGGAGCTGTTAAAAGCACAGGGATATATTTCCGCACGTTAACCGGGGTCGTTTCATGCTACAGGGCAGAGGGGAAGAACTAAACAGACTTGCATCTTTTTATGAGAAAAAAGAAAGCAATGCAGTTGTATTATTCGGTGAGCACTTATCCGGAATTCATTCGGTATGGAGAGAGTTTGCCGAAGGAAAAGAAACGGTATTCTTAAAAGCAACACCCGCTTCGGAAAGAGAACAGGCCTATTTATGGGCCAAAACTCTTTCCTGGTCGGGTGATCTCGATTTTGATTATTCTTTTTTATCGGTTTTTCGCGCGGCGTCGAGTATCACCGACAGCCGGAATCGCGAAAAAAAACTTCTGATTATTTCCGATTTTCATTTGTGTCTGATTTCCGGAACGTCCTTTTTGGATGATTTGTTTGCTTTCCTAAAAGAATCTTCCAAAGACAGTCCGGTCATGGTTTTACTGGTTTCCGAAAACTTCCGCTGGGTAAAGACTGACCTGGTCAATACACTTTTGTCAATGAACCGGAAAATACACGGATTCGTTGAAGTAAAGCCGTTTCACTTTATTGACCTCGTATGTTCCTATCCGAATGCGGAATTCGATCAGATGATTTCGTTTTATTCGATTTTAGGCGGATTTTACGATGCCTATGATGCATTTTTGCCGGCGTTATCGCTAAAGCAGAACATCATCGGTGCATTTTTACTTCCGGCCGGGCGCTTCCGTCATTACGGCATGCATATGCTCGAAGGCGTTTTTCGTGAACCGAGTGTCTATGCGACGATTTTAGCATCCTTAGCCGAAGGACGGAATAAATTAAACGAGCTTTTCGTCCATACCGGTTATTCCCGTGCGAAAATCAGCGTATATTTGAAAAATCTTGCGGCTTTTTCGCTGGTCGAAAAAGTCAGATCCTTTGACACTCCGGGAGCGGAGAATACCAAAAAGGGCATGTACCGCATCAAAAATCCGATTGTCAAATTTTATTTTACGTTTATATATCCTCACGAGAGCGAGCTTGCTCTTATGACGGAAGAGGAATTTTATAAAGAGTTTATCGAGAACAAAATCGAAGCCTACTGTATGGACGTATTTCCCGCCATCTGCGAGGAATTTGTCATTCTCGCCAACGAGCGCGGCTTTCTGCCGATTGAAATCGCCAAATACGGGGAATGGGTCGGAAAAGAAGGCAATGTCGATTTGATTGCAAGAGACAACAGCCGGAATTTCCTTTTCGGTTTCTGCAATCCGAACAAAGGTGCCTTCCGCGACGAAACATATCTTAAGCTTATTTCGGTTGCAAAGGAAACCAGAATCACACCCGATTATATTTATTTATTTTCGCTCGACGGCTTCGAAGACAAACTGCTTGCCAGAGTCGGAGACAAGGAGAATGTATTCCTTTTCGACCGCTCGGATTTGTGTTAATTTCTTCCGGGTGCCTGTCACTTTTGCCTTAAAAGTGACAGGCACCCGGAAACAGAGGTAATAAATGGCCGACAAATCACTCTTAATCGCCGAAAAGCCTTCCGTGGCAAAAGAATTTGCCAAGGTTTTAGGGGAAAAATTAAATAACAGGGACGGATACTTAGAGGGCGAACACTTCATTGTCACATGGTGCGTCGGCCATCTTGTTTCGATGTCTTATCCCGAAGTATATGATGAAAAATATAAAAAATGGGCTTTTGACACGATTCCGTTTATCCCTGAAGAATACAAATACGAGGTGATTCCGTCCGTCAGCAAGCAGTACGGCATCGTTAGCAGCCTTTTAAACCGCGATGACGTAAAAACAATCTATGTCTGCACCGACTCCGGACGCGAAGGAGAGTATATTTACCGTCTGGTAAGGGCACAGGCCGGCGTCAGCGGAAAAATCG
>OMRN01000450.1 GCA_900313265.1 uncultured Lachnospiraceae bacterium
CGTTCTGTTCTCAAATACAGGGATCTGTTTTTGTCGATGAAAAAGGCAATGCCTTAAGACGTCCCATGAACTATCTCGATCAAAAAGGTGTGAAAGAATATAACAAATGCATGCGCAGCGGACTCATTAAAGTATCCGGTTGCAACCTCTTTAAGCTTCTTCGAAACCTCGCAGTAAATTATGCCGCATCCACAAGCGCCAAAGACCCTGTATGGAAATATAAATGGGTAGAGAATAATGAGCCGGAAATATACAGCAGAATATATAAATGGTTAGACATAAACGACTATCTGACGACAAGATGCACCGGCCGAATTGTGCGGACCGCAGATTCCGCCTTTGCAACATTCCTTTATGATACCAGAAAGGGACGGGAAGGTTGGCACAAAGGGCTTTTAAAAATGTATGGCATCAATCCGGAACATATGCCTGAGATTATCGACAGCACCGAAAAAGCCGGCGAACTGACGATGAAAGCCGCATCGGATTTGGGCCTTAAAGAAGGCATTCCGGTTTTCGCCGGTGGCGGCGATACGACCTTTGTGAGTATCGGAGCCGGGGCCTGCAACGTCGGTGATACGCATATTTATGTAGGGACATCGGGCTGGGTGTCCACCTTCTTAGATCACCAGGTTGTTGACATCAATGCAATGATTACCGGTGTACTCTCCGCCTGCCGCGGTTACTTCAATTATTACGCCGAACTGGAAACTGCCGGCAAGTGCATTGACTGGATTAAGGACAATCTTACAGGGGACCAGGAAATCCTTCAGCCAAATAGAAAACAAAGCGGTATTTCTCTTGAGTTTGAAGAATATTTCATCCATTTTTATGAGCGTTTATCAGATGATGTCAGCAAAGCCCCTCCCGGGGCAAACGGTGTAATTTTCACTCCATGGCTTCACGGAAACCGTTGTCCTTTTGAGGATAACAACGCCGCAGGTATTTTTTTCAATATCCGGATTGATACCGGTCGAAAAGAAATGCTTCGCGCCATATTCGAAGGAATATGTTATCACCTTCGATGGCTTTTGGAATGTGAGAACAGGAAAGTAAAAACTTCCGACGCCATTCGCTTTGTGGGCGGTGCTTCCCTCTCTCCGGTTTTTTGTCAGATTCTTTCGGACATTACCGGTCGAAAAATTGAAACCATAAACAATGCCCAGGAAGTCGGTGCCATGGGAGCCGCAATGGTTGTTGCATGCGGTATACGGGGCGATAATGTCATGAAGCTTTCAAAGGAACTTGTAAAGCCTGCTCACACATACGTTCCGGATAATCGTAACAGGGAAGTATACGAACGAAATTATCGCGTTTTTAAAAAACTGTATAAGAACAACGCTTCCTGCTTTAAGGAGCTCAACTCATAAAACACATCATAAGCATGATGTTCCGTAAAAGGAGTTCTGAATGGATACAAACAAAATTTTAAAAGAGAACGAGATCGATGCAAACCGGTTACTGACAATTATTAATTTGGTTACGCTCGGAATTGTCGCAATTACATGGCTTCTTTTTGAAACCGGATTTTTCTACATTCGCGTTCAGTTCCGCGGTCTGATGATTTTTAATATTCTTCTGCTGGCCACGGTTGCCGTCATCAGTCGGATTTTCAAATTTGAAAAAGAATGGATTAAATATATTCTGATGGCCGCAATGACGATCGTCTTTGCCGTTACCACATCGGTCCTAACCTATAATGTCACCCTGTTAATTGCCATTCCGATTCTTTTATCCATCCGGTATTTCAACAGAAAGTACACCATCTTCATTGCAGTCCTGTCGATTGTCGTTTTCTATATCGCTTACCTCTACGGGGCAAATCACGGAATGCTGGACCTGAATTTTGTACAGTACAAACCCGGCACGACTATCGTTACAAATAATAAAATGTGGCTGGACGATGCCGTCAAAAATATCCCGTACGACAGCCGGCTGATGCTTATTAATACCACCGTTTCAAACTATTTTGTCAAACTTCTGCAATATATCATCATTTCCGCAGCAAGTCTGGCTCTGGTTATCTGGTGCCAGAAAATATTGCAAAAGCAGAAAGAACTTACGGAAAGCACCGCAAGAATCGGAGCCGAGTTGGAGCTTGCCGAAAAAATCCAGTCCGATATGCTTCCCAGCATTTTTCCTACTTTCTCCGAACAGAAGGAATACGATCTGTACGCATCCATGACCACGGCAAGAGAGGTCGGCGGAGATTTCTATGATTTCTTTATGATTGACGATGACCATCTCGCTTTGGTTATTGCCGATGTTTCCGGAAAAGGAATTCCCGCTGCCATGTTTATGATGACGGCCAAAACCACA
>OMRN01000449.1 GCA_900313265.1 uncultured Lachnospiraceae bacterium
CATGCGATGCGGTGCCCTCATATAGGGTGCATAATCACCGATTCTCATGTAGCCGATCTGCTCCTCCAAAGGCTCGCGGTATGCCACTCTTTTAAAGGTATCCATCATGCGAAACAAATCTTTTTTAAAGAACTTCTTCGGAACCGTCGGATAGACTTTCTTTACGCGCTTAAAGGTTTCCGCCTCGATTGCGGAAAAATCTTCTTCCGTGATTTCACGCCCGTCATATTGATTGACTTCCTCAATGAACTCGGTTAAAAGAATACTCCACGCGGGACCGATCGGAATAATATCCTGTCCGTTGATAATCGCAACACTCGGTCCGATTTCATCATTTCTGATTGCCGGCGGAATCAGGTGAATACGAACCACGCCCGGACCTTCCGGGTTTAAGGTCGTATGATGTACTTCCTGAAAATGTTCTTTTGCGAAATTAAGTTCTCTTTTTGTACTTTTCATTCTTTTTTGTTCCTCTTTTTGTCAATTCCCCTCATGATCCTTTTCGCCTGCCGTTTTATCAGGCATATTGCTTTGTTATAACGGCGGCTTATTCCCGCTGCCGTAATCCTGATAGAATTGCGATGCCCTTTCGTTCCTTCCGATTAACTGAAGCATTCCGCAGGTCTCTCGTCGGACGATTTCATCGCTTTCTTTATATACATCATTCTCAACCGGATAGCCGCAGCCGGAGATTACATGAATTTCCGGACTTTGAGTTTCACTTACGTTATTTAGGATTGTCGTCTCAAAAAGAAGCGATCCCCACGGAACATGGTAACTGCTGCTTACCATTGCAATACTGTTTACCTGTGGATAATCATTCCTGAGAATACCGTAGGAATTAATGGCATTTTCTGCGGTTGTAAGGGATTTGTCCTCTACAATCAGGCGTTCTTTTTCAAGGCCGTTATTTAAAAGCCACTCACCCATCTGACCGGCTTCCGTCACTCCCGGATTCAATGAAGCAGTTCCTCCGCCCGTACAAAGCACATACGCATTCGGGTACTGTCCGGCACACTTTAGGGCCGTCGTCAGTCTGCCGGTTAATTCATCTTTCATCGAACCGTCTGCATTCAGCTGATAGCCTAAAACCACGATACAAAGGCTGTCATCCTGCGGCAGATTATCCGGCAGGCCGTCCGTATTTACAACCATTTCATTTACCGTATACTTCCAGTAATCCAGAATCTCCCGCCATGCATTTCCTTTTTCCTCATCCATGGCGGTCAGTTCCGCTAAGAGTTCCTCTTCTTTCTGATCCGCTTCGTCTTTATAAAAACCGTAATAGGTGATGATGTCATCTATAACATCATCCTCCGTCCTGCTTTCGGTCTCTGCCTCCGAATTAAGTATTTCCGAACTTTCCGACGAAGAAGCCGGATTAGCCGGCTCCTTTTCAGTCTTCTTTTTTCCGCATCCGGACAAAAGGCAGAAACATATGAGACATAAAACCGCCGCGAAGCGCAGTATTCTTTTTCCGCTTTTTTTCATGGCCATGCTCACCGCCTCCTACTTTATAATCTCATCAATCGTGGAAACGGTGGAAAATCCTTTATATTTGGAGATAATCTCACGCATTTTGGTTAATTCGAAATAGTTTACGTAGCAGATAATCGTCTTGTTCTGACCCGCAATGGCACCGTAGGAATCCATCATCGTGCAGGTTTTGTTAAGCCGCTTCTTGATTTCGGCAACAAGCGCATCGGGCTCTTTCGTAATAATGGTAACCTGCTTGATGGCTTCGAAACGGTCCGTGAAGTGGTCAATGATGATTGTGGCAACCACATACACAAGAAGGCTTAAAAGCGATGAATTCCGGTTAATCAGGATAAACGCCGCAAGATAAACGCAGGCATTAAATCCGATCAAAATATAGGTCATACTGAAACTTTTTCCGGTTTTGTCCGCAAGCATTCTCGTTAAGATATTCGCAAAAATCTCCGACCCGTCAATACATCCTCCGTTTCTAAGAATCAGCGCCAGTCCGGCTCCTAAGATGGCACCGCCGAACGCCACGGCAATAAAATGTTCCACATCCAGTTCAAAAGGCATTTTTTCAAAAAGAGCAAGTCCCACCGTATAAACCGCCGCACCGACTGCCGCCTTGATTCCGAATTTGGCTCCGAGAATAATCGTTCCTGCGATTAAAAACGGTGCAAAAATCGCAAATACGCAGGCGGACAAGTTAAACCCGGTCAGTTTGCTTATAATAATTGCCACACCGGCCGTGCCGTAATCGATGGCTCCGTTCGGCAGTAAAATGCAGGCTACCGAAAAACTCGCCAAAAGTGCCCCGAGGATAATCAGCAGATATTCCACACTGTTTTTTAAGATTGCATTTATTTTTAACTGTGTTTTCGTATACTCTTTCATATGATTACTCCAAATCCGAATTAAGAATTATCCGGTCCGTACTCGGCTAAAACGGTGATTTCTCCGGTTGACAAGTCTTTTACAAAGTCCGTGCTCAGGCTGTGCCGGTATGCATATCTCCAGCCGATGTCTTCCGATGCCTGGCGTTTCATATAGGAAATGGTGAAGAAAAGTTTGTCTCCCACATATTCCACGTTGTAGATTTCAGTTCTCGGGCCGTCATCTTCCGTTTCATCCTCCGGAATCAGATTATATCCGAGCGCCTCTGTTTCTTCTCTGGTAAGCAGTCTTGTACAAATTCCGTCATAACCGTTATAAATGCCCACGTCGCCTTTCTTAAGTTCCACTTCGTTTCCGTAAACATCTTTGCATGCACGGTCCGGATTGTCCCCCCTTTCGACAAATGCCTCTCCCGGTTTTTCCCCGGTATATCCGACCGCCTCAGCTATTCCTCCGGCGATGGAATATGTTTCCGTTACATAATCACCGGCATCGTAGTCATAGCGTTCAACCGATACACAGACCGCATCCGGTGTTTCGGTGCAGACAAATCCTTCAAAATCATTATTGCAAACATAATATGCTCCGCCCTGCTTCATTACAAAGCAGACAACTCCGCCCGAGAAGAAATGCCCGGTTCCCGAATAATAACCGACATTGAATACCACAATATCATCCATAATCTGGAAAACGGGAATTTCAAAAAGACCGTAATCGATGACTCCGTCCGTGTAATAACTTTCGTTTTTGGAAAATTCTTCCTGACCGATTTCTCCGATTAACTTCGTATTTCCGTCATAATCCGTCAGATAAATATTGACAAACATGTCTTCCGGATTAACTCTTGTCCCTTCCGAGCACTGATAGGTGTATACGCCGTTTTTGTCTGCTCCGAGATAAAATCCGTCAACCGTCGCGACTTCTTTTAAGGTAACCGCATCGATGATGCTGTTCCCGCCGTTTAATCCTTTCGAAGGCTCATACCTCTTTTCGCAGATTACGTAATCGCCATACGCATCGAATACATAATCATAGTCATCCAGCGTGGTATAATCATATTCTTCATCGATATTCACGTAATAAACACGGGTAAGATAATCCATGTCGATGATATTTTTTCCCTGCGAAAAAATCCGGCCGCCGGCATAGCAGAGCCTGCCGAAACCGGGATCGAAATCCGTAATGGTCTCAATGCTTCCGTCCGGCTTCATGACATGGAGTTTATGTCCTAACTGGGCTTCCGCATTCTGAACAAAAGGATCGGAGAAATAAAGATAAACGGGATCGGAAAAATCTTCCGCCGTGTATTCGCG
>OMRN01000447.1 GCA_900313265.1 uncultured Lachnospiraceae bacterium
AATTCAAGCGATCCTTCTGTAGGTAATAAAGGAAAGCAGATGACCTTCCCGGACGGAATGAAGGCAAAAGGCTACGGAGACAGAATCGAAATTGCGATGGTGGGTGATGTCAATAATCACGGAGATTCGAACGGTCTTACAATTACAACAAACAATACTCCGTTCAATACTTCCGCAAATATTGCAAATCTTTCCGGCGTAAAGAAAGAATTAAATTTCGATATTACCATTAAAGAAATTAATCCCGGTGGTTCCGAAGTTGAAAGATATCACAAAGAGCACAAGTTTGATTTTGCTTTCACCGGTGAAGATCTTACGAAGTATAACAACTAATTTAAAGAATGAATAATAATTAAGAGGAAGGGCAGAAGCCCTTCCTCTTTTAGAATAATTAATGTTTTAGATAATTATAGGATTAATCAAAGTTCTTTGTTAATAAAAAATGCGGCATCCAATCGGATGCCGCTTAAATAATTGCAGGATTTTTATTCCTCGGCCAGTACCATGTTCTGCAGAACATGTTCCGCGTATTTGTTAAAGGATTCGCGGCTGGTTTTGAATTCATCGGTTAATTCGAAGAAGTAATCGCGGTCGCGGAAGGAACGTTTGTAGAACGGAGTGAACATCGGCTCCCACTGCGGTAAGTAGGAAGAAAGCTTCCTGGTGTAGCAGGTAGCGGCAGTGGCCTGACGGCGATGCTCCGGATCTACGGAGGCTGCTACGGATTTGTGAATGGCGGTATCTTCTTCGGGAAGATAGAAGTAATCTTTGTAGTTCGAGTAGAAGTACTTCATTTCTTCTTCGTAGAGAGGCACTTTCAGTACACCGTTATTGCCGTTACCGGTAAAATAGCAGCCGTTTTCGGAGCAGTTAATCGGCACGGGCAAGTCCGATACAAAGCGTAAACTTAAAACCAGTTCCTGGCGCTTCTTGTTGTTGTAGTCGTTATAATAATTGGCCTGCACCTTCATGACGCGAACCGGAAGATTGAAAAGATCCGAAATCGCCAAAACGGAGAGGAGGCCCAGCATGCCTTCCAGATCGGCCTGATTATGAAGAAGCAGAAGTGCTTCTTTTTCTTCGTCCTGATTGCAGGCATAATCATGATAGATGTTAATTAATTCACCGCCGGTATACTGATCCTCACGCTTTAAACCGAGGAAGTTTTCGATGGTGGTCTGCTTGCAGTTTTCGAGTTTTAAGAAATTCTTGTAGGGCTTGATTCTCTTGTACAAATCCACACCCTTGAAATCATCAAATTTAAAGGGAAGGTCATACATTTCGCATTTCTGGGTAATATAGGGTAAATCAAAACGGTTTCCGTTAAAATGAATCAGGAAATCATAGTTTAAGCAGTACTCCAGGAATGCATTCAGTACAGCGACTTCTTCGTCATAATTCTCGGCAAGCCACTGGATGGTGTGCCATTCGTCATCGGCGAAGTAAGCACAGCCGATTAAGTAAAGATTGGAACTTTTGGCGGTGAATCCGGTTGTTTCGATGTCCATGAAAAGGACTTTGTCCGGCTCGGCCAGTTTGTCGACGGGGTAGGACGGGGCAAGTGCACCCAGATCATTAATAATTGTTTTCATTGAATTATCCTCCAATTCCGAGTCAGAATCTGAGCTTTCTAAGATTTTCATTTCCCCGTGATTCCTGCCGGCGATGTTTTTTTATCATTGAGAAAACGCATCAATTCAACAGCAAAAATCAAAATGAAAATCAAATTGGAGCAAGCCCGATCACGCATATCCGCGTTTAAGACTCATACATAATTATTTTAACATAATTGCACAAGAAAATGTAGTTTTTTCTTTGTTCATTATTGCAAATTCATTATAGGAATAATTGACAAATTAGAGTATGATATATTTTGGTGCGTTTTGTGCCGGATGCATGAAAATGCACGATACAGTATCGGATTTGCAGGCGTATATGTTTGTGATTCCGAAAACAATTCAGACAGAATTATCAGGAGGTAGGCAATGGCCGGATTTACATTCCATGGCGGCATTCACCCCTATGAGGGAAAGGAATTGTCCAAGGATAAGCCCATTCGCGAGTATTTGCCGAAGGGCGACCTCGTATATCCTTTATCCCAGCATATCGGTGCGCCGGCCAATCCCATTGTGGAAAAAGGCGACACGGTTAAAGTGGGACAGAAAATCGCCGAAGCGGGCGGATTCGTATCTTCCCCTATTTATGCGTCGGTTTCCGGAACCGTTAAGGCAATCGAACCGAGGCGCGTAATCACCGGAGACAATGTGATGAGTATAGTCATCGAAAACGACGGTAATTACGAGGAAGTGGAGTTTCCCGAACCGAAGCCGGTGGAGGTTCTTTTAAAAGAAGAAATTATCAATCTGATTAAAGAGGGCGGTATTGTCGGAATGGGCGGCGCCGGATTCCCGACGCATGTCAAGCTTTCCCCGAAGGAGCCCGACAAGATTGATTATGTCATTGCGAACTGTTCGGAGTGCGAGCCGTATCTTACTTCCGATTACAGAAAAATGCTCGAGGAGCCGGAAAAGCTCGTAGAGGGATTATCCATCATCCTGCGTCTTTTTGATAACGCCAGAGGCATTCTTGCGGTCGAAGACAACAAACCGGACTGCATCAAAAAACTGAAAAAAGTTGCGGCCGGTTATGACAGGATTTCGGTTGTGGCTCTTAAAACCAAGTATCCGCAGGGTGCGGAGCGTCAGTTAATCTATGCAACCACGGGCAGAGCCATCAATTCCTCGATGCTTCCTGCCGATGCGGGCTGCGTGGTAAACAACGTGGATACCATTATTTCCATCTGCAATGCGGTGAAATACGGAAGACCGTTAATGACAAGAATTGTTACGGTGACCGGCGACTGCATTAAGGATCCCTGCAATTTCTGCGTACGAATCGGTACGAATTATCATGAACTGATTGAAGAAGCAGGAGGCTTTATCAAGGAGCCCGAGAAAGTCGTTTCGGGTGGTCCGATGATGGGCTTTGCGATTTTTGATCTCGATGTACCTGCGACAAAAACGAGTTCGGCGCTTTTATGCTTAAGCCATGATGAGGTGTCCTCCGCCGTGGAGACCGCCTGCATCAACTGCGGCCGATGCGTGGAAGTATGCCCCGGACGAGTTGTGCCAAGCCGCCTGGCGGATTATGCACAGCATAAAGACAAAGAGGCCTTTGAGGCGGCAAACGGCATGGAATGCTGCGAATGCGGATGCTGCAGTTACATCTGCCCGGCCAAGAGGCAGTTAACCCAGTCCATTAAATCGATGCGAAGAATGATTCTCGCAGACAGAAAGAAAAAGTAAGGAGGAGGACATGAAGGACAAATTGGAAGTATCATCCAATCCCCACGTGCGGTCGCGCGTTACCACCTCCCAGATAATGTTTGCGGTGGTCATCGCGCTTATGCCTGCGACGATTTTCGGGATTATCCAGTTCGGATGGTATGCGGCTTTGCTGGTTGTCGTTACAACCGGAACGGCGGTACTGACCGAGCACATCTTTTGCAAAATCATGAAGAAGCCTTCCACGGTAAAAGACGGAAGTGCGGTAGTAACGGGACTTTTGCTCGCACTGAACTTACCGCCTCATCTGCCGGTATGGATTGCCATTCTCGGTGCGATTTTTGCAATTGTGGTTGTAAAATTATTATTCGGCGGCTTAGGACAGAACTTTATGAACCCGGCACTCGGAGCCAGATGTTTCCTGGTGATTTCCTTTGCCAGATATATGACGAATTTTGACTGTGATGCCTTTACGGGACCGACCCCGCTTGCGCTGATCAAGGACGGACAGGCAGTCAATGTATTTAACATGGTTATCGGCCGTACCGGCGGTACCATCGGTGAGACAAGTGTCATCGCGATTGTACTCGGTGCCTGCTTCTTAATTTTCTTAGGTGTTATCGATCTTCGTATTCCGGGATCTTACATTTTATCGTTTGCGATTTTTGTGCTGATTTTCGGACGTCACGGAGTAGTCGGATATCTTATGGACAGAAGCCAGCCGTTGTTTGACTTAACCTATCTTGCGGGCGAACTTGCCGGCGGCGGATTAATGCTCGGTGCGTTCTTTATGGCGACCGATTATACGACGCGGCCGATTACGAAGAATGGGCAGTACATCTACGGTATCCTTCTGGGAATTTTAACCGGTGTGTTCCGTATCTTCGGACCCGGAGCGGAAGGTGTATCTTATGCGATTATCTTAGGCAACCTTGTGGTTCCTTTGATTGAAAAATTCACGATGCCGAAGGCCTTCGGGAAAGGAGGCGAACGCGGATGAGCAAAGATAAGAAGAGCAATGCCGGAAATACGCTGATTAAAGATACCGTCATCATTACCGTCATTACGCTGGTTGCGGGTCTCGTTCTCGGGTTCGTATATGAACTGACGAAAGAACCGATTCGCGTTCAGAAAGAACAAAAACAGGCGGCTGCGTGTGCGGAAGTTTTCAAAGAGGCGGATGAAAACGGAGAATTAAAAGAAGTTCTTCCGCTGACATTTGAGAAGACGGATGTGAATGAAGCGGCCGATGAAGCTGTTTATGAAAGCACGGATATTGCAGCGGCAATCGACGAAGTTTATCTGGCAAAGAAGAATGACGGAAGCCTCTACGGATATGTCATTTCGGTTGTCACGGCGGAAGGTTACGGCGGAAAAATCCGTTTCTACATGGGTGTAACCACGGACGGCGTGTTAAAAGGAATCTCCATTCTGGATATTTCCGAAACACCGGGACTCGGTATGCGTGCATCCGAAGTACTCGTTCCGCAGTTTCGAAATGTGACCGGTTCGGATTTCGTTGTTACCAAGAACGGAAAAACGAAAGAGAACGAAATCGACGCGATTACCTCCGCAACCATTACCTCCAAAGCGGTGACCCGCGGAGTGAATTTCGGCATGAAGTATTTTGAAGAAATCACGAAAGGAGGGCAGGAATAATGAAAAGCTGTTTGGAAAGACTTTACAACGGTATCATTAAAGAAAACCCGACTTTTGTATTAACACTCGGAATGTGTCCGACCCTGGCGGTTACCACGTCCGCCATCAACGGACTTGGTATGGGCTTATCCACCATGGTCGTGCTGGCATTTTCCAACCTGTTAATTTCCGCACTCCGGAAAGTAATTCCCGACAAGGTGCGTATTCCGGCATACATCGTTATCGTGGCATCGCTCGTTACGGTTGTAGGCCTTTTGATGGAAGGTTTTGTTCCGGGGCTTTATGCGTCCCTCGGAATTTACATCGACTTAATCGTTGTAAACTGCATTATTTTAGGCCGTGCGGAGTCCTATGCATCCAAAAATCCCATGCTCCCGTCCTTCTTTGACGGCATCGGTATGGGTCTTGGATTTACCTTGGCGCTTACCTTAATCGGTATGGTAAGAGAGTTCTTCGGAAGCGCTTCGATTTTTGGATTCACCGGTCCGGATGTATACGGAACAACCATTCCGATTCTTTTGGTTGATCTTGTAAACAAGGTGTTTAACCCGGCTTCGGCGTCTGCTTTTGTAAGAGGCTTAAACCAGTTCTTTGCCGGCGAGTTCGGTTCGTTTTCGCCGATCGGAATCCTGGTTATGGCACCCGGTGCGTTCTTCGTACTGGCCATCCTTACCGCGATTCAGAATGCCATCAAAGCAGCGGGAGAGGCAAAGGGCAAGGACATGTCCAAAATCCAGTCGGGCTGTTCTTCGGACTGCTTAAACTGCGCGGAGAGCGGATGCTCGAGAAGACTTGTTGAGTTCGGAGATTCGGAAAAATCTTCAAAGGGCGGCGCAGGTGCTCCGGAGGCGACTGCTGAAAAGGCCGCGGAAACCGTTGCTTCTCAAAACGGAAAGGAGGAAAAATAAATGTCATCGAACTATTTTGTGAATTTACTGATTATCGGCATTACGTCCTCTTTAGTTTCCAACGTTGTATTAAGCCAGTTCTTAGGACTTTGTCCGTTCCTCGGCGTTTCAAAGAAAGTAAAAACGGCCGCGGGTATGGGCGCAGCGGTAATTTTTGTTATTACCTTATCAAGCCTTGTGGCAGGACTGATTTACAAATTCATTCTGACACCGCTTAACGTTACTTACTTAAAGACCATCGCATTTATCTTGATTATTGCGGCTTTGGTTCAGTTCGTGGAGTTATTTCTAAAGAAGTTCGTAAAGCCCCTGTATCAGGCGCTGGGTGTGTATTTACCGCTTATTACGACGAACTGTGCGGTACTCGGTGTGGCAATTAACAACGTAAACAACAACTATGATATTTTTACCGGTGTTGTAAACGGATTCGCGACTTCGGTCGGTTTTGCGATTGCCATCATTATTCTTGCCGGTATTCGCGAGAAGATGGAATATAACGATATCCCGAAGCCTTTCAGAGGCATGCCGATCGTGCTGGTTACGGCCGGACTGATGGCAATTGCGTTCTGCGGTTTCGCGGGACTGATTTAGGAGAAAGTACAGTTTCAGAGAATAAAGAAAGATTAGAGAGAACAGATTATGAGCATAGCAGGAATTTTGATTGCGGTAGCCGTTGTGGCAGCAATCGGACTCTTTATCGGAATATTCTTGGGCATTGCCTCCAATGCGTTTAAAGTTGAGGTGGACGAGCGTGAGGAGCAGATCCTTGCGGTTCTGCCCGGCAACAACTGCGGCGGATGCGGATATCCCGGGTGCAGCGGCTGTGCGGCGGCCATCGTAAAAGGCGAAGCACCGGTTAATGCATGCCCCGTCGGTGGAGCGGATGTCGGCGCAAAAGTCGGCGCCATCATGGGCGTGGAAGCCGGAGAGAGCAAGCGTATGGTTGCCTTTGTCAAATGCCAGGGCGACTGCGAGAAAACCCATGAGGATTATAACTATACCGGACAGAAAGACTGCCAGATGATAGCATACATACCCAATCAGGGACCGAAAAGCTGCAATTCCGGCTGTCAGGGATTCGGAACATGTGAAAAGGCCTGCCCTTTTGATGCCATTCATATAGTAAACGGTGTGGCAGTCGTTGATAAGGAAAAATGCAAAGCCTGCGGTAAATGTATCGCAGTATGTCCGCGTCATTTAATCGAGCTGGTTCCGTATGATGCTCCGTTCGCGGTTGCATGTTCCTCTGCTTCGAGAGGTCCTCAGGCGATGAAAGAGTGTACGGCAAGCTGTATTGCGTGCAGCATGTGTGCAAAGAACTGTCCGGCGGAAGCGGTTACCGTGGAAAACATGCATGCGCATATCGATTACGAGAAGTGCATCGGATGCGGAACCTGCGTCCAGAAGTGCAAGCGCGGATCGATTGTGTCTCACTAGAGGCCGTTTGAGTCTCTTTTTGAAACGGAGAAGAAATGACGACGAAACCTTATATTCATATAATTCAATATTATGAAACCGACCGGATGGGAATCACGCATCATTCGAATTATGTTCGTTTCATGGAAGAAGCGCGTATCGATTTCTTAAAGCAGGCAGGCTGGGATTACGCCAAACTGGAGGCCATGGGTGTGATTTCACCCGTCACCAGAATCGACTGCAAATACAAAGTGCCGACCACATTCGAGGACGAACTTCGCATTACGGTCATGGTAAAGGAATGCAACGGTATCCGCATTCAGTTCTTATACAAAATGCAGAACCAGCACGGTGTCATCGTCTGCACGGGAGAGAGCGAGCACTGCTTTGTCAGCGCCGAGGGAAAAATCTTAAGAGTAGACAGGGAATTCCCCGAATTCTTTGAGACGATGAAAGCAAAGAGCGAAGAACATTCCATGTAATTTTAATGTAACTATTTAGGGTACCTGCAAGACGGGTGCCAGTCACTTTGGAACAAAGTGGCTGGCACCCATTTTAGACTGGCACCCGTTTTGCTTTTTTGCATATTTTATTCGGTTGTGGTAAAATAGAAACAGTTTTTGGGGAACAAATTGAACAGGGGGTTAATCATGGTGAATTTAAGTCTTGAGGAGAAAGTTTCTCTGCTGAGCGGTGCCGGATTCTGGCACACGAAATCCTTAAACGGAAAAATCAAACACTTGGAGCTTTCCGACGGACCTCACGGTCTTCGCAAGCAGCCGGAAAATAATCTGGCAAATGAGACGGAACCGGCGATTTGTTATCCGACGGCCAGTGCATTAGCCTGCACTTTTGATCCGGGTATTGTCGGAAGAATCGGTGATGAACTCGGAAAAGAAGCGAAGGAGAAGGGTGTTACCGTTCTTCTTGGACCGGGAATTAACATGAAGCGTTCTCCTTTATGCGGACGTAATTTTGAGTATTATTCCGAAGATCCGTATCTTGCGGGAATTCTGGCTTCGTCTTACGTCAACGGTGTACAGCAAAACGGTGTGGGAACATCGCTTAAGCATTTTGCGGCCAATTCCCAGGAAACGAAGCGTATGACATCAAACAGCATCATCGACGAGCGAACGCTTCGGGAAATCTATCTGAAGGCCTTTGAGATGGTTGTGAAAAACAGTCGTCCGACAACCCTTATGGCTTCCTATAACCGTATTAACGGCTATTATTCATGCGAGAATAAATGGCTGTTAAAGGATGTGCTTCGTGATGACTGGGGCTTTGACGGCGTGGTGGTTTCCGACTGGGGTGCCTGCACGAATCTTACGAAGGCCGCAAAAGCCGGAATGAACCTGGAAATGCCGGACAGCCGCGGAATTCATAAAGAGCAGGTTTTAAAGGATGTTGAAGCCGGTCTCATTACGGAAGAAGAGATTGATGAGGCATTAAAACCGTTACTTGAACTGATTGAGAAATACGGCATGACCGATGAAGAGGAAGCGCAGTTTAAAATGCCTTCCATGGAAGAATATGTTGCACGCCCGGAGACAAAAAGTCGTCACAGACTTGCTGTGACAGCGGCTTCGGAAGCGGCAGTCCTGCTTAAAAATGACGGCGTTTTGCCGCTTAAGCAAAACCAGAAAATAGCAGTAATCGGCGATCTGGCGTTTACGACCAGGTTCCAGGGCGGCGGAAGCAGTCATATCCGCGCGGCGGAATATCCGAATGTTGTGGAATGTATGATGAAACTCTTCCCGAATGTCAAGGCGGCAAGAGGCTATGATGCATTTTCGTATGATACGGATCCGATTATGGAAAAGGATGCGCTGGATCTTTGCGACGAAGCGGAAGTGGTTATTTACTGCGGTGGTTTAACCGATTTGGCTGAAGGTGAAGGATATGACAGAAACACTTTCAAAATGCCGGAAAATTAGGTTCATTTAATCCGTGAACTGGTTAAAAAGGAAAAGACGATTGTCTTCTTATCCTTCGGCGGAGCTCCGTTCTACATGGAAGGATTAAGTGACTGGAATGCCATTTTGCAGATGTATTTAGGCGGAGAGGGCGTTGCCGAGGCGGCGGTACTGCTTCTCGGCGGTGTGAAAAATCCCTGCGGTCACCTTGCGGAAACATGGCCGTTATCGATTGAGGACACACCGGCATTTACCTGCTTTGGAAAACGAGAGAAGCATATTCTTTACAAAGAAGGTCTGTTTATCGGTTATCGTCATTATCAGTCGAAGAAAATTCCGGTGCAGTTCCCGTTCGGTTACGGTCTGTCCTACACCGATTTTGAATACGAGAATATGCATGTAACGCGTGAAGAGAACGGCTTCAGGGTATCGGTTGATGTAACAAATGTCGGAAACCGTGTCGGCAAGACCGTCGTACAGATTTATGTCAAAAATCCCTCCGCCGATTTTCCGAGACCCGAAAAGGAACTGAAGGGATTTTTGAAGGTTTCCTTAAATCCGGGTGAAATGAAAGAAGTGGAAATCCTGATTCCGGATGATGCATTTCGTATCTATGTGCCCGGATCCGGCTGGGTTACACCTGCGGGCGAATATGAAATCTGCATCGGCAAATCCGTAGAAGAAACGGTTCTGTCCGAGAAAATCGAAGTTCAGGGCATAAAGGACTTAAAGCTTGAAGAAGTGAAACTTGAAGTTCCGGAAGAAAAAGAGGAATTTGACATTACGGCTTCTTTTGCGGAACTGGCAGAGTACTCCGAAACCGCACGTGAAATTCAAAAGAGAGCGGAAGAAGAGATTTATCGCCGTTATTCGGACAGAAGTCCCGAGGATGCGGAAGTTCGTATGATTATCGAAACATTTAAGGACGGTACCGCCGATTCCACGGCACTTCTCGGAAGCGATATTGATTACGGTCTTGTCTTGAAATGTATCGAGGAAGCCAATCAGGCGCTTGCGGCGGCGAAGGAGAA
>OMRN01000445.1 GCA_900313265.1 uncultured Lachnospiraceae bacterium
GCACTGGTTTTATCGGAATACCGGGCGGATTCGGAAGGAACTCCGGAAGCGGAAGAAACTTCGGAAACAGAGGTGATTTCCGAAAAGACAGACACGGAGGAAGAATCGGAGAAAAAGTCGGAAAAACAGCCGAAAGTGGAAGTGTCGAAAGAAGAGGCTTCCGAAAAGGAAACCAAAGATTCATCCAAAACTCCGCTTGAAATCCACGGACAGCTTTCCGTTTCGGGCAATCACATTGTGGACGAACACGGAAAGAATTTTCAGATTTGCGGCGTCAGCACGCACGGACTCGGCTGGTTTCCCCAGTATGTCAATAAAGCGGCCGTAAAGTCCTTACGTGACGATATCGGTGCCAACACGCTCCGTCTTGCCATGTATACGGCGGAAGGACAGGGATACTGCACCGGCGGTGATAAGAACAAACTGAAGAATCTGGTAAATAACGGCGTATCCTACGCCACCGAGAACGGCATGTATGCCATTATCGACTGGCACATTTTGCAGGATCTGGATCCCAATGTGTATAAGGATGAGGCGAAGACTTTTTTTGACGAGATGTCGAAGAATTATGCCGGAAACAAAAATGTCCTTTACGAAATCTGCAATGAGCCGAACGGCGGAACAACCTGGGCACAGGTAAAAGCCTACGCTAACGAGGTAATCCCGGTTATCCGTGCCAACGATAAGGATGCCATCATTATCGTGGGAACACCGAACTGGTCACAGGATGTGGATGAGGCAGTGAAGGATCCGATTACCGGATACGATAATATCGTATATGCGGTGCATTTCTATGCGGACACTCATAAGGATAATATCCGAAACAAAGTAAAGATTGCCGAGGATGCGGGTTATCCGGTACTGATTTCGGAATTCAGCATCTGCGATGCGTCCGGAAACGGAAATAACAACATTCCCGAAGCCAATACATGGATAAAACTTCTCGATTCCTATGGCATCGGATTCGTTGCCTGGAATCTTTCCAATAAAAATGAGTCCTCCTCCATTATCGCACCGTTCTGCCAGAAAACGTCGGGCTGGAGTTACGATGATCTGTCCCAGTCGGGACAGTGGCTTGTGGGGATTTTTGATACCCATTCCGATCAGGGGTCGCGCCTTGCTAAAGGGCAGGCACCCATCGGCGGAGACGGCGGAAATACCGTAGATAACGGTGACGGCAATAACGGAGGCAATGACGGGAATAACGGCGGTAATAACGGACAGACGGTTGCCGAAAACAAAAGCGGAAATTTGAAGGCAAGCGTTGTTCTTTCCAATTCCTGGCAGGAGGGCAGCAGCACCTGTTCACAGTATTCGCTGATTATTACCAACAGCGGCAGTGCATCGGTATCCGGATGGACGATAACGCTGGATCTCGGAACCGCACCCGAAATCAGCCAGATCTGGGGCGGGAAGGCTTCCGTTTCGGGAAATACCGTTACCGTTACACCCGAGAGCTACAATCCGACCATCGAAGCCGGAAAGAGTCTTACGGATGTGGGCCTGATTGTAAAAACATCCTCTGCACCCGGAAAAATCACGGTCAGTGCCAATTAGCTCTGACAGGGAGCCGGCTTGTAATTATAGCGAAATAAGAGTAAAATAAAGTGTTGTGCAAAAACCGGAAAGAAGGATCATTCAAACCGGCCTGGACAAAAAGAACGATATAAAAGTTCTGCGGTTCAGACAACAGTGGAAACCATAACAAAACGAAGAATTAAGTAAAAACATAAGACAGGGAGCGGATTTATGGAACTGATTAAGAAACCGACCACGGGAATGAAGGATATCACGCCGGAGGAGATGGCGCTTCGTTCATACGTCATGGATGAGATTAAGAAAACCTATTCTTCTTTCGGATTCTCGCAGATTGAGACACCCGCGGTGGAACATATCGAAAACCTCTGTTCAAAACAGGGCGGCGAAAACGAAAAACTGATTTTTAAGATTTTAAAGCGCGGAGAAAAACTGAATCTCGAAAGTGCCGAGACGGAAAACGATCTGGTGGATTCCGGACTTCGTTATGATTTAACGGTTCCCTTAAGCCGTTTCTATGCCAACAATGCGGCGAATCTTCCGAAGCCTTTTAAGGCACTTCAGATGGGCAATGTATGGAGGGCGGACCGTCCGCAGAAGGGCCGTTTCCGTCAGTTTATGCAGTGCGATATCGATATTTTGGGAGAGCCTTCCAATTTGGCGGAGATTGAACTTGTGCTTGCCACGACCACGCTTCTTGGGCGCGTCGGATTCAAAGGGTTTAAGGTACATATCAATGACCGCCGTATTTTAAAGGCGATGGCGGCATACTCCGGATTTGCCGAAAGCGATTACGACAATGTTTTTATCGAACTCGACAAAATGGATAAAATCGGTCTCGACGGCGTCTGCGAGTGCTTAACCGAAGACGGATTTTCCGAATCTGCCGTTGCAAAATACAGGGATTTGTTTGAACGTTTCGGAAATCAAAGCAATCAGCTCGGTTTCTTAAAAGAAGAACTCGGTGAATTCATCGAAGAGAATGCTGCGGATAATTTATCCGAAATTTTACGTGCGGTGGAAGCATCGAAGGGGACGGACTGCGAAATCGTGTTTGATCCGACACTGGTCCGTGGCATGAGCTACTACACCGGTACGATTTTTGAAATCGAAATGAAGGAACTGAACTGCTCGGTAGCGGGCGGCGGAAGATATGATAAGATGATCGGCCGGTTTACCGGTCAGGATACGCCGGCATGCGGATTCTCCATCGGATTCGAGCGAATCATCACGATTATGATGGAAAAAGGAATCAAAGCGCCCGGAAGTGTCGAAAAGACCGCGTTTCTGATTGAAAAAGGAATTGAGGGCGAGCGGCTCGGTGAGATTATCGCAAAGGCGCAGGAACTTCGGGCCGAAGGAAAGACGGTTTTGGTAACCCGCATGAATAAGAACAAGAAATTCCAGAAAGAGCAGCTGGAAGCCGACGGATATACATCTTTTACGGATTTCTACCGTGAGGCATTGAAAAATTAAGGAGGAAAGAAAAATGGCAGAGTCCATGAAAGGATTGAAAAGAACACATCGCTGTACGGAGGTTTCCGAGGCGAATTTGGGGCAGACCGTGACCGTAATGGGATGGGTCGCAAAAAGCCGTAACAAGGGAGGAATCATTTTTACGGATTTGCGTGACCGGAGCGGAATTCTGCAGATTATTTTTGAACAGGGTGAGGGAGATGAATTCGTGGATGCCCCGAATTTTGAAAAGGCATGCTCACTTAGGTCCGAGTTTGTTATTGCGGTTGTCGGCAAAGTCGTAAAGCGCGGCGGTGCGGCAAACGAGAATTTAAAAACCGGAACGATTGAGATCCGCGCAAATTCCCTGCGTATCCTTTCCGAGGCGTTAACACCTCCGTTTCCGGTGGAAGCGGACTGCAAGACGAAAGAAGAGATTCGTTTAAAATACAGATATTTAGACTTAAGAAGACCGGATATTCAGCATAATATCATTATGCGTTCCGAAGTGGTACAGAGAATCCGCAACTTCTTATCCGAAGAAGGGTTCCTTGAGATTGAGACC
>OMRN01000444.1 GCA_900313265.1 uncultured Lachnospiraceae bacterium
AAATAATCAGCATGCCCGCAAAAAAACCTATCAGCGGTAAATATAAAACTGGCATGACACAATCTGCCCTTCCAATTCTGTCATTTTCCGGTTTACAGGTTATATTCGACCCATTCCCCGTCTTTCAGTGTTTCGTAAACGCCCCACTCCGGTTTCCCGATATCCCGGCCCTTCACCCGCAGGGGTATGAACGCATCATGCTGGCAGCCCGGAAGAGGATCATCCATTACGATCCATCCTTTTTCATCAATCAGACCGTTCCAGTCATCATGCAGGTCTTCCGGCGAATCATACAAGTAGTCCGCCGAGGACAAAACCGCGTCCGCGCCGGAATAGGTAAAGAGATAGATGCCTTCCCCGGTTTTATACAGCATGATTTTATAAATATAAGTATTGTCATCAACTTTTTTCGGCTCTTTAAGCCGGGCATACATTCTCATATTCCTTCTCCACAATTCCCGGTTTACATGCATATCCCGGTTTAAATCCCGAACAGCAATTTAGTCGCTTCTATAACAGCAATTCAGTCATTTCTATCATTCATTATAACAAAACAGCCGCAGAAAAATCTACGACTGCCAGAAAATACAATTTTTACAATATTACTGTACAAACAATTTAATTTCCTGCTGCAGCAGGCGGAACACACTGGCCACTAAATACCCGTCGGCGATCGCGTGATTCAGTCGTACGGTCACCGGCATTAACAGCCTTCCGTTTTCGTTGCGGTATTTTCCCCAGTTCACAATAGGCGCGAAGAACAAATGACCGTCCGGCAATTCAATATGCAGCGAATCATAGGAAAGCCACGGAATACAGGAAGCGTCAAACCAGTTCGGATGATTTTCCATATCCAGTCCGTATTCCCGCGTCTTCTTTGCCGTTTCCGCATCCTGAAGTGCGTTGGCATAAAACGCCGCGTAATCCTCACAGTATTCTGTGTAAACCAGCGTGAAAGTTTCCGTATCGTCATGGAAAACATACTGCGTTGGATTTATTACATCATAGCAGACCATTTCTTCTGTCTGCCAGAGATAACCCATTTTGTAATCGTCTCTCGAGTTCATCACTTTTGTGAGGATATAAAGGAAATTGATGTAAAATTTCGTCTTCGTTTTTTGGGAATACTCCACGAGATCAGTGACATCTATCCGGGCTGTCATAGATGTGGAACATTTGCAATCTTCGGAAAAATGACGAAAAACGCCCTTCCGGTAATAAGATTCCCTGTCGATAATCCTGTAGTTCATATTACTGGGTTCTCCTTCACAAACCGGAAGTTGCATCAATGATTTATTATGGCGATTTATTATGGCAAACGGGCAATGTTTCCCAATACATTGATTATTCTGCGAAGAATACCGGCAAATCACTTCCGGTCTCTTCCCACTTCAACATAGTTAATGCCTGCCTACGCACTACGGACTGTCCGGTTTGCGCTCAGTGTCCCAAACTTCCCAACAGATGCCGCCGGCTACCATTTTCATCTGACCGTCATCCAGTTCGAAATCTTCGATTTCCGCCATGTAGGCTGCAGCCTCTTCCTTCGTCAGTTCGTAACCGACGGTCTTTGCCAGAGCGATGAGCTCATCGGCATCCTGACACTTCATGGCTTCCTGAATCATTTCTTTTGTGATTTCATTTTTATTGATCGGCGTAATTGCTGCATTCTCATTATAACGGATTAACCGGTTCCATATCCGCTTTTTCAGTTCTCCGTTTTCTGCGGAAAAATCCGACTGCCGGAAAATTCTGTCCATTTCATCCATTCGGATTTCATCCTTTCCTGAATTCTGAACTTTACCTGTTTAATTATATATACGAATCTCATACCCTAAAATTGACAGGGTATATAAAATTATAAAGTTTTTTATGGATTCCCGTCCAGCTTCCTGCACTTTTCCAGCAGGCGATGGTAACGTTGGCTGACGGATGCCGGAGTCAAACCCATCAGTTTCCCGATTTCCGCATTCGTCATGTCCAGCTCATACCGAAGCGCCAGAAAA
Organism: uncultured Lachnospiraceae bacterium; assembly: GCA_900313265.1. GTDB lineage: Bacteria > Bacillota > Clostridia > Lachnospirales > Lachnospiraceae > UBA3766. The sequence goes on from OMRN01000444.1 coordinate 2,007, forward strand.
GCCCTTTCCTCTTCGGAAAGCTGCTGCAGGATGTGATACGCCCGACGGTTGATAGGCTGTTCCGGCTCCCAATCCCCTTCTTTTTCTCTGATCAGCACCGGGGAAGGAAACTCCTTTCGCCGGTATGCCTTACGACAGTAATTATCCACCGCGTTATGGGCAATCCGGTTAATCCATGTACCGACACTGCCCCGTTTCGGATCAAAACTCCGTAAATTT
>OMRN01000443.1 GCA_900313265.1 uncultured Lachnospiraceae bacterium
CTTAATCTTATGCTGATTTTATCCGGAATATTAGTCATTAAGGGACTTCTTCCGTATGTTTCAAGTTATGCTTCAATCGTGCTGGTTTTAATCTGGTCACTGACGAATTATTATGTCATTCAGTTTAAGGGAGAGGACTTCCTTCTTACACAGCTTTCCGCGTTCCGTACAACGATGAGCGTTGCCGGGAACTATCAGTATGAAATAACACCGAAAGTGTTAACGGCAATTGCGGTATCGGTCTGCCTGATTGCACTGCAGATTATAGCGGATATCCGAACGATGGAACTCGGTTACCGAAGGAGAAATCCGAGCATCCGGGAACTTCGGAAACGCGCGGAAAAATTCCAGGTGAAACTGAACCGCAAATCAAAGAAAAATGATACAATATCTGCCCCGGCAGATGATGCGGTAAGTGATAATACCGAAAAAGAGGCTGACAGCGGAGAAACTCGGACAGCGCCGGCTCTCGGCGACTGCGTGACCGGCACCGGAGAACTCCCGGATGTGGAACCGTATCTGGATGAAAACTCCAAAAAAGGCAAAAAGAAAAAGAAAATTCGCACAAAGAAACCGTTCGGACTCCGCCAGATTGTATTTATCTCCGAAAGAGTGATATTTACGGCAGCCGGAGTGATTCTGTTTATCTGTGTTTATAACGACAAACTGGCCCATATTCCGCTTTACTCGATTGATTCCAATATTTCCAAAGAAGGATATATTTTATCGAATCTGTGCATTTTAAGAGTTTTTCGTGTGGCAAAACCGGACTCCTATTCCAAGAGTGAACTGGGCAGGATTGTCGGTGAAATTGAGGAACCGCGCCTGGCAGCCGGTACCGTTCAGCCCAAGAACCTGATTGTCATTATGAATGAAAGTTTCAGTGATTTGGAGGTTATCAACGATTTAGATACCAACGATGATTATATTCCTTATCTGCGTTCACTGGATAAAAATGCAGTAAAAGGTGAAACATATGTGAATGTTTTCGGCGGGTCCACCAGCGTTTCGGAATGGGAATTCCTAACCGGAAATACCGACAAATTCCTGCCGATCGGGGCCAATCCCTATGTCGGTTTCTGCCGCAGCAAGGAAGACGGAATCGTAAATACTTTAAAACAGCAGGGATATTATGCGGTTGCCATGCATCCGTACGGAGCGAAGAACTGGAACCGGGATAATGTTTATCCGGCCATGGGATTCGATGAATTTATTGATGAAAGCGGATATGAGGGCGCGGATCATTTAAGAAAATTTGTTTCCGATAAAGGCGACTTCGATAAAATAATCGACTACGTCAACCATTTTGACAAAGATGAGAACCTGTTTATTTTTAACGTGACGATGCAGAATCACGGCGGATACGATTCGTCCAACGGAACGATGGAGAATACCATCACTATCAACGGCATGGAGAATGACGAACTGGCAGAGACCTATGTTTCGCTGATTGACAAATCGGATGAGGCATTTGAATATCTGACCGGTTATTTCAGTAAGGTGGATGAACCGACCATGATTGTTATGTTCGGGGATCATCAGCCGCAGTTATCCAAAGAATTTACGGATGAACTTTATGGGAAAGACAGTAAGTCCTTAAGCGCCGAGGAAGCCAACCGCATGTATATCACACAGTATGTCATCTGGACGAATTATGATTCGGATTTTGAACAGTTCGATGAAATCAGTGTCAATTACTTATCGAGTTATGTTTTGCGATGTGCGGGGCTTAAACTGACGGATTATGACAAGTTCCTCTTAAACCAGCGGGAAAGTGTTCCGGTCATCGGAATGAAGGGCGTGAAAATGGCCGACGGTTCATTTGTTTCTTATCAGAATCTGGACAAAAAAATACTGGAAGATTATAAGGCCCTGGAATATTTAAGAGTGAAGGACCGCAAATCACCGTATTATGAGATTTTTGAACTGCAGGATGAGGAGTAGGCGGATTTGTACGCGGGAAGGCCTTTATCGGCAATGAAAAAAGAGTTTAAATGAATAAATTTCGGAGACAGAGC
>OMRN01000442.1 GCA_900313265.1 uncultured Lachnospiraceae bacterium
CCGCTTGAAACCGCTTTACATACCGTCTGCATATTTTTCTCGGTGACGGAATTTAACTCTTTCGCTGCGGAAAGGATGGTCAGTGTCATGTTTGTTCCGGTATCACCGTCCGGAACGGGGAATACATTCAGTTCGTTAATGTAATCCTTGTTATTCTCAAGATATTTTGCACCCGCAAGAAACATCTTTGCCAAAAGTTCGGCATCAATTGTTTTCGCTGCCATTCGACTACTCCTCCTGATCTTCGACCACTTTGACACCTTCGATAAAAACATTTACATGTTCCACATCGAGGCCGGCGAATTTCTCAACCTTATATTTCACTTCGCTCATTAAGTTATTTGCAACAGGGATAATACTGCATCCGAAAGCAACGATAATATGTAAATTAATGGTCACTTTGTTGTTATCGCAGGAAACGATAATTCCTTTGCTGATGCTGTCCTTTTTAAGAAGTCCGTTAAAGCCGTCCCTCATATTAACGGCAGCCATCCCAACAACCCCATAACATTCCAAGGCCACATTACCGGCATAATTTGCAATTACATTATTGTCTACAACAATACTGCCCAAATGCGTATCCATAGAATTCTTCATGCGAAATGCCTCCTTTATTTCACAAAATCTATTATATTATAACCTTTTTCCCCGTAAAAAGAAAGTATTAAATGTTTTCCACATCAAAGGGATACGGATGCGTCGCCACATATTTGCAGTACTCGGCAGCCTTATTTACCCACGGAATCAGCAAAAACAGTACGGTAAGCGCCGTTTCGATTCCGACATAACCCACGCAGTATACGATGCCTTCGTGCAAATCCGCAAAAAAATCGCCCCTGGAATAGAAAATCACAAAATTGGCAACACTGCTGATAAAACGGAAAATCATCCCGACGATATAACCGGTAATCAGATATCTCAGTTCCCGAGTTGTTCCCACATTATAGCGCTTTTCATATTTTTCCCGGTTCTCTTTTCCGAACGGTCTGGCAAAAAGGCCTCCGGCAGCAACGATGGTGTAACTGAAAAGATAATCCATCGCTTCGGCAAAAGGCTGTTCCAAATTGATGAACAGATTATTCATATTCTCAAAAAGAACCTTCGTTGCAAAAATATCACAGAAATATTTAAGCACACTGAAAATCAGTGCCGCCACAATCCCTTTTGCCCCGAAAAAATATCCCAAAAGGAAAATGAAGAACATGGAAAACCATGTGATATCCCCGCCTTCCGCAAAATGAATCAGCCTGAAGTATGACAAAACAAGTGCAATGAGAATCAGCATCGACATCCACAATACGGTTTTCCCCCAGAAAAAATCATTTCTTTTTCCGCCGTTATACGCTTTTATTCCGTTATTCGTATTCTTTTTCATTCGCTAATCTTCCCAGTTTTCGCTGTCCTTTTCATTACGAAGCACAAGTCTCTGTTCGTATTTTTTGCGTTTCTTGTTGACCAGATATGCCAGTAAAAACAGAATAATACTGCCCCAGACGATAACATTAAACATATGCGTGGACAGTCCTTCGAGCGCAGTCAGATATTCTTCCCCCGCATCTTCGAAAACGCCCACGATGCTTTCCGCATGTCCCGTAAGATGCGCAATTTTTCCGATTCCCTCTCCGATGAAATACTTTATGTATCCGTCTACCTGGAAAATGGCAAGAAGCGTACCTACGATTCCGAGAATCCATCCGTTTCTTCTTTCGTCATTCGCCGCATTGACTTCAACGATATTCTCTAAGAATTCCTGCTCTTTTTCATATCGTTCCCTGAGTTCGTCATTTTCCAATGCCTTACGAATCTGTTCCGCTTCCATGCGGGTTCCGTAATATTTGAAATTCGCCGCATCCCAGAGTTTTAATGTTCTGCCGTAATCCTTATAAAGCTGGCTGATATATTCGTAGGGTACGTTTCCTTCATGTTCCAGCGCCTTATCCACTTTTTTGCTGAGTTTGGTCAGCGCCGTATTCTGTAAAAGAACCAGTTCCACGATAAATACATATGTAGCGGCATCTTCCACCTTGCTTTGTTCATCGTCGAACGTATCGAGAATCATAACCAGGCTGACAGCGGACATATACGCCTGATAATAATCGTAAATCGCGAGATCTTCTTTTAACTGTTCTCTCAGTTTGTCATATTTTTTAATATAGAAATCCTGATGGACACTAAAATAGGTTTCTCCGGTTAAGATGTTCATCAGTTCCTGGTTCCTGCAGGGACGTTTTCCGTTCTTTTCATCTTCCGGACTGACATAGCCGTCGTTTCCCGGTTTTTTGTTCATACAGTAAAAGGCTTTGCCCGCACCGCATGTCACGAGATTATATTCTTTTTTCAAAAATTCGGTCACGGACCGGTATTCATGAAAACCGAATTCATCGATGCCGGTACGCATCTCGAGTTTCATCTTGCTTAACTGGTCTCCGACCATGGAGGAAGAATATTTGCAGTCGGGAAGATAAATAACCAGAACGTACGTATTCGCACTCCGGTATGCCAACAGCAGTAAATCCGCTTTCTCTTCTCCGACATTTTCCAAAACCGCATTCTTAAATTCATCTTCGATATAACGGTCGGTTGTATGGCGGAACAGAAACTCTCCTAAATAAATTCTCTCCAGTTCCGTTTTAATGAATCCGTCATATTCGTATTCCATGTAGTACTGCAGAAAATCCAAAAGCTGCTGTGTCTTTTTTTCTTTCTTTGGATCGTTTTTACTGCCGGGAATCGTACCCTTATAATAAAAGCGGCCCTCTTCTTCGTCTTCTTCCCCCTGTTCAAAACCGGAAATCAGATCATCGATTCTGGTATTCTCGGGATTCTCCGCCAAAGGCACAAAAAGATAAATATCATCCTTGTGCGTCTTATGATACATTCTGCGGTCTTTCAGACGGTCAAGATAATAGCCCCAGCAAAGATAAACTCTCTCGTGATACTCCGTCTTTTCCGCGCAGAATCCGACAGGATCGATTCCCTTTAATTTTTCGGAATAATCCCGCATGGAAAGATCCGACCAGTCTTCGACCTTGGCACCGAGTTCACGATGAAAATAGAAATTCAGTCCCCTTAAGAATTTTTCTCCTTCTTTGGATACGCAAATAGCAGAAATGGAATTGACAGGTGTATGATTTTCTTCGAGCACATTCAGATAATCGATAAAAGCATCCGTCAGCTGTCTGCTGGCCCCGGTTCCCTGATAATCCGGATGAATGGCAACGGAAATGATAAAAAGATTGTTTTCCTCTTTCTTTTCGGAATAATCGGGATAGATTTCAGACGGACCGATATCGTCGTCACGGCATTCCTTATATTTATCCGCAACATATTCTATATCGATTTTCACGGAAGGATCCGGATTCTGGTGATCCTTGTAATGAGCAATGATTGCCTCATCATCCCTGGATCCGTCTTTCTTCCGGTAATGTTCAAAACTGCCCTCCGGATCGTATCCCTCTCCCTCTCCGATCAGTTTCGGACGAATAACCGGCCCTAAAATCTGATCAAACAGTTTATCACGCATGGGAAAGAAATTGATATAACCGACAAGCTTATCATCCTTCATTAAACATACGAACGTCTTACGGTTCTGATGAAATCTACTCTCCAGATTTTTCTTTGTACCGACAAAGTCCTTATCAATTGGTTCATATACCAGGGTGTCGATTTCCATCACCTGCTCAAGCAGGTCATCTTCCATGTTTTCGCCCAGAAGAACATCGTATGTTATTTTTTCTTTTTTTTCGGAATTCCCCATATTATCCGGTCTCCTGAATCATAACGCCTTTATTATTCGGACTTAAACTCTTTCCACAAATCATTCATAAGATTGTTAATCTCATCACTTGCCTGAACGGCTACTTCACAGTTATCGGTAGCGGAATCGGGCGGTACTAAAGATTCATCCGCACGTTCTTCGTCGCTGAGACTTTCGATTACCTTAACATTCGGCGTTGAGAAATATATATACTCGAAATTGGCTTTAGCCACATCCTCCCGGCACAGGAAATCCAGAAAGGCCGCTGCATATTCCGGATGTTCGCAGTTTTTGGTGATTCCGAAGCAGTCAATCCATACATTGCTTCCCTCCTTGGGAACTACGTATGCTAAGTCGTTATTGTATTCATGTCCGAGATAAGCCTCTCCCGAATATACTACCGCCATGGTGGCATTTCCCGCAACCACTTCGTCACGTGCCTCATCCACAAGATATGCCTGCACATCCGGCTTCTGCTTTATTAAAAGCTGCTGTGCTTCTCTCAGTTCATCCGGGTTATCGGTATTGATGGAATAACCGAGTTCTTTTAAGGCAACCATAAAAGTATCACGCATGCTGTTCTGCATGATGATTTCTCCGGCATACGATCCGTCAAAAAGCACATCCCAGCTGTCAACCGGTCCTTTTACTTTCGTTGTATCATAAAGGATGCCGAGTGTTCCCCAAAAGTACGGCATACTGTATTTGTTCTCGGGATCAAAAGCCTTACAGAAGTCATAATACTTTTCCCCGATATTATCCTTATACTGAAACTGATCCCAGGGAATTTCAATAAATTCTCCTTCATTAATCATTTTCTGCATCATATAATCGGCGGTGCACACCAGATCATATTTAATCGCACCCGAACTGTATTTTGTATACATTTCTTCCGGGGTAATCGCCTCTTCGTAATTGACCTTGATGCCGGTCTCCTTCGTGAACTTGTCAATCATATCGGGGTCCAAGTATTCCCCGTAATTGATAACCGTAATTTCACCGACGGTCTTTTTTCCGCATCCTCCCATCGGAAGAATGAAAAGTGCTGCCACCATCAGAATTACCAGCAGTCTTTTTCCTGTCTTTGCTAACTTTTTCATGATTAAACTCCCTCCTCGCTCCATTCTTTATTTAAACGATCTTTATGTTTCTCCGAAACAGTATTTACAACAATCAAAATAACCGTCACCATGAGAAAAATCAGGGTGGAAAGTGCATACATTTCCGGTTTGATACCCTTTCTGATCTGACCGTAAATCATCGTGGAAAGGGTATTTACACCTGCACCCTTTGTAAAATAGGTGATTACGAAATCATCCATCGACATCGTAAAAGCCATAAAAAATCCGGATATGATACCGGGCATCAGTTCCGGCAAAAGCACCTTGAAAAATGCATAAACCGGGCCGGCCCCCAGATCCCTTGTCGCTTCGTACACCGAAACATTCATCTGCTGGATTCTCGGCATGACGCTTAATATGACATACGGAATATTAAATGTTATATGTGCTAAAAGCACACTTCCGAATCCCAGGGGAATAAAATGAACCAGCCACAGCATAAGCGAAATACCGGTCACGATATCCGCATTCAGCATCGGGATGTTTGTCAGTGTCATAAACGTTTTATATCGCTTCTTTCCCATGGCATGAATTCCCAACGCCCCCGGTACACCGATTAATACAGCTCCTACCGAAGATGCCAGTGCCAGAATTACGGTTGTAAGAAGCGCACTTAAAATCTGTTTATTGGAAAAAAGCGTCACATACCAGTTTAATGTAAATCCTCCCCAGGTCACCCGGGATCTGGAATCATTGAAAGAAAGCACAATGAGCACCAGAATCGGCGCATAGAGAATCAGTCCGATAAAACCGATATAGATTCCGCTTATAATATCCTTAAATCTTTTCATTTTACCAGATTACGGACTCCCTTCCCTGTTCTTCATTCTTCACAGTGAACGCCAGACTGATTAATACAAATAACATCAGAGCAAAGGACAGTCCGGATCCCATATGCCAGTCATTGCCCGTTGTAAATTCCTGTTCGATGATATTTCCGATCAGCTGCAGTTTTCCGCCGCCCAGGATATCGGATATAACAAAGGATGTCATCGAAGGCACAAAAACCATAACCGTACCGCTAAGCAGTCCCGGCAGGGAAAGCGGAAAAATCACTTTCCAGAAAACCGTGAAACTGCCCGCTCCGAGATCCTTCGCCGCCTCGATCAAATCCTCGTTAATCTCCATAATCGCCGTATAAACCGGCAGTATCATATACGGCAGATAATCATATACAACACCGATCATAATCGCCGCCGGTGTATTGGCAATCTGTACGCCCGGCAATCCGAGTTTCGTAAGAAAAAGATTTAAAATTCCGTTATTGGAAAGAATAATCTGCCAGGCAAGAATACGGAGAATAAAATTCATCCACATGGGAAGAATGATAATA
>OMRN01000441.1 GCA_900313265.1 uncultured Lachnospiraceae bacterium
CATTGCTGTCGACGGTTGCGATACCCGGATTACTGCTCTCCCATGTGATTGATTGATCAAAAGAATTCACCGGAATAACGGACGCCGTCAGTGTTTGACTCTCTCCTTTCAGCATGGCTAGTTTATCCCGGTCTAATGTAATCTCAGTAGGAACGATAAAGTATTCATATCTGATTTTGTTATCCTTTGCATACTGTTCTGCAACCGAACCCGGCCAGCATATTATGGTTGGGTATCCTGCATAAAATACATCTTCTCCGAATGCAGTATTTTTTCCTCTTACATACACTTTATCTAATGCATTTCCTCCGAATGCTCTATCCCCAATGTATTCAACTGATTCAGCCAAATCTACTTCATGAAGTTTATTCAGACCGATAAACATATAATCTGATATTTTCGTTACACCGTCTTCTATGATAATTTTTTCAATGTCATTTCTAAAACCGGAAAAAGCACTCATAGTTGAATGGGCAGGTCCGTTTCCGGCTATTCTTAATACATGATCCGATATATTCCATGTAATATTTCCATGAAGTGAAGGATAAACTTTTTTGGAAAAACTTCCGGTATTGGCATCAATTGTATAGAAATTAACCGTAAGTTCGTTTGACGCATAATACACAATCTTGTTACCGGATAAAACAGGGTTGCAGTTTGCCCATGAAGCATTTGCAATAAAATCATTTCCAATTTTATTTCCTGCCCCGTCAACAAAAACATAATGAACCTTATATCGGTCAAGAACATCTTCTGCGTTTATGGTTTCATCTGTTTCACCCGATTCCCCCCACATAATCATAAACCGGTTATCGTTTATTTTAACCATACTCGGACCGGAAAAACTTTTTCCGTCATTATTATATTCCGTTAACCACTTTACGGTTGTGGCATCCTTGGAAAAATCGGAAAGCGGAGTTACGGTCAGGTAAATATTATAAGAAGTATCATCGGTGTAATGATCATACTGGCTTTGATCTATGGACGAACCGAGTCCGAGAATATTTTCTGAGGATATCTCCAAATCATTTACATAAGCATAAGTGGGTATTGCCCAAGCGCTTGTACGCTCGCCGCCGTAATCCAAGACAGAAATGGATGTCGTATTATATCTTCCCGATGTCGTTTCTATTTTACTTAATTTTGTACAACGGCTTCCTTCACTTAATTCCAAAAGATAAATATCGTCGTTAACAATCCTGATATGTTGGGTGAAAGAATGCGCTAAGTCACTTTTTACGACACTTCCGGTCATGTTCTGTATATCCACAGCCATCATCAGCAACCCCTGATGTCCCTGGTTATACCTCGGATCCACATAACCTTCATGACCTGTAGCAATATAGAGAATACCGTCTTTTTCAGCCATCTTTACGCTTTCGTTGTCGAAGGAATATCGTACATCCCCGCCGAAAAGAGAACTGTTTCCTGTAATAGAAGCGGCCCCAAGCCTGTTCCAGTTTTTATCATATTTAATAACGCGAATCACTTCCGCGTCATCCTCTTCATCCTCGTTTGCTTCTCCCTCCAAAAGAAAATAAAAATCATTATCGGAATAAAAACCGCCCCAATAAGAAAGTTCCATCGGAATCGAAAATCCGCCTGTTTTGTTAAATTCCGCGTCATATGTTTCTATTCGAACCATGGACCTGACATGGTCATAATACAAGCGTTCATATCCGTTATCAGTTATGGTCAGAAATCCTCCTTCTTGCAAATAATACGTTAAATTTTCGTCCGGAACCGGATATGGCTCGGAATCTTTTTCCGCAGCCCTTACCTGCAGGTAAGAAAGACTTCCCACAAGGAAAAAGCAAACAACAATCAGTAACAGGTTTCTTACTCTTTTACTCATATTCATTCTCCGAAGGAACATCCTCGTCCTCTCTTTCTTCCTCGTCAATAATAACATCTTCGGTTTCCTCTGTTGGCATCGGAAGATCTTCAATCTCTTCTTCCGGCAGGGCAAGAGGCTCCTCTAAATCTTCATCTCCTAACTTCGGTGCATCGGCATAGATTTCACTGAATTTATTCATCATGGCAGCACATTCAATTCGGGTTGCTTTTCCAATCGGGTCGATTCGGTAGCCGGTGGATGCATTTCCTTTTCCGGAAATGATACCTCTCTCAACAGCCCATTTTACGGCGGTCAGTGCCCAGGAATCTACTTTGTTCGCATCGGTAAAGCCGTCTAAGGTTGTGGACGGCTTCACACTGACATCAAAGCCTTTGGATACCGCATATTTATAAAACATAAGTGCTAACTGTTCTCTGGTTGCTTTCCCGTTAATTCCAAATGTACCGTCCGGATTTCCCGCTACCACGCCGCTATTGGATGCCCAGGTAACTGCTTTTGCATACCATGCACTTTCCTTTACATCAGTAAACTTTTGTTCATAGGTTACTACCGGTTTTCCATCCATGCTATAAAGAGCCTGAACAAACATGGTACGGTTCATATCCGTATTGGGAGAGAAAAGTACTCCTCCCTCCAATGTTCCAGTTCCGGTCATGTAGCCCTTATCATATACGGCCTTAGCCGGTGCATACATCCAGGAATCCGCTTTTATATCTGCAAAAATGTTTCCGGTTACGTTATCTGCATATACGGTGATATTGCAAGTTGCCGTTAATCCGTTTACGGTCTTTGCAGTAATGGTTGTCCTTCCGGCACTTTTAGCTTTTACAATTCCGTTATTCACTGTCGCAACTGCCGGATTGGAACTTGCCCACGTGATTGTCTTTTCCATCACATCTGCCGGCGACAGGGTCGGGATTAAGGTTAACTCGTTCCCATAGTACATGGTAGCGGAAGTCTGATTCAATTTTATACTTTGTGGATTAGCAGATGAAGTATTTAAAAATAAAGCCGGCCGAACGGCATAGATGTCAACGCTCACACCGCTGTAGTAGCGTGCGCCCGCGTAGCCATTGCTGCCAGCGCTACAGGCCCAGCTACTAGTGCC
>OMRN01000440.1 GCA_900313265.1 uncultured Lachnospiraceae bacterium
CCGCTACCAGAGCGGAATGTGCCATGATGATTATGAAGCTTATGCTAAAGAATCCTCCGGAAAAATACAAAGTCGGAGATTATATCAAATTCGGAAAGTATGAACAGAACAATAATACTCTTGAAAAAGAAGATATCGAATGGCAAATTCTGGAAGTTTCGGAAGATCGTATCCTTGTTGTCAGCAGGTATGCATTGGACTGCAAGAAATACCACGAAGTCGATGAATATATTACATGGGAAGGCTGCACACTTCGTTCATGGCTGAATAACGAATTTTTGAACGAGGCTTTTACCGATGAAGAAAAGGCCAGAATTCCGCTTGTAACAAATATTAATGAGAACAATACCATACAGAACGCCGATGGAGGAAATGCTACAGAGGATTATGTTTTCTGTCTGAGCGTGGGTCAGACGGAAAAGTTATTCGGGCCCTGTGGAAGTTACAGCGAAAAGTATCACAACGGGTATTATCAGGGACTGATTTGTGTCCCGACTGAATATACGATAGCAAAAGGAATTAATGTACAGACAATCAGCCAGGCCGTTTATGACAATACGCTGAGCGACTTCGGATATTCATCGGATGTCGTTGGAATGAAATCGTGCAACTGGTGGCTTCGTACATCGAGCTGGAAAAACAAGAATGTATGCATCGTAACTAACTTCGGAAATACCGGATACGGAAATTCCAATTTCCAGACCAGCTGGCTTGTGGCTGTACGACCGGCAATGTACATTTTGCGAGATGATATCGAAGAATAATGACCGGGTGACAAATGACAAGGTGACAGGCACTTTTAATCCAAAAGTGCCTGTCACCCGTTTTATCTTTCTATCAAATTTTCCATGTTGCAGCACAATGCTTTGCTTAGTTTAAGAAGCGTTTCCGCAGAAGTTTTATTGATATCCCTTTGTCTTTGTTCAAAAAGCTGAATCTGTCGAAGCGGAACTCCTGAAAGAGAAGCTAACTCCGATTGGGAAAGCCCGCAGTTTTCGCGATGCATACGAAGTTTGGTTTTCGGATATGCGTTTTTCATCGCTTTATCCATATATTCCGCGAACTTCAAAATATCCATTTCATGATATACAGGGTACAGTGAAATAATCTTTTCCAAAGAAATCACTTTTAAAATTTCCATAAAAGAATAATCACGGTACCACTGATAAAAGGCAAGCGCCCACCCGGCCCAGTATTCCGGGCTTTTGTCCAGGTACATAATATCCTCTGAATCTGCGAAGGACATATGGGTTTGCTTCAGTACCATTCTTGCCAGTTCAGGGCCGTTCATCCCGGCAACATATTTCGGATTACCCGCGGCAAATTGTTTGGATACATCCGATACAGCGAAAGCCATACCGAACGCATCGGGATCAAGTCCGAGACTCATTACCGCAAAATCAACCGCATCTCCGAGAATGCGCTGAGCGCCGGAAAGATAGTCTTCATCGTAAGCGTGAATCGCCATTCTTAATTCCTTCTCTCATAATATCGAGCATATATAATTCGTTGATTCCTTCTGTCGTTTTCCGAGCCATTCGGTAAGCCTGACGGGCTTCTCTGTCACGAATGATTTTCTTTTCAGAATAGGTTTCTGAATCTGCATGCTCCGCATCAATAAAACGGATTTGTTTGAAAGCATTTTTGCTTTTCAACACAACCTGTTCCCCTAATTTACCTAATTTCATCACTTCAGAAAGTTTGGAAAGCGAGATTGTTCCTGCAACAAAATCCTGTGCAAAGGAAAAATAAGAGTCATCTGCACGATATCCGATTATAATATCATAAGGTGATAAATCAATAAAAAAATTATCCTGAAGATATTTCTTCGCTTCCTCAGAAATACTTCCGCTTTGCCAGTAACTACGGTGTTTTGCTAAGATGGCCAGCCAGTTTAAAATATTATAGTCCGGAGAATTCAACCGAAGAACATCGAGTCCGCCTAAATCAAGCTCATAAATATTGGCATAGCCGTCGGTATTGCCGCTGCATGCCCATTCCTTTGCAAGTTCTTTATTTTCTGTTGTATAAAACCCATAACCGTAATCGTTCGTCCGCTTGCTCCCGTTATACACAGGAGTTTTTATGATATGATCCGATCCGTGATAAACAATCATATTCAGTCTTTTCCTCCTTAACATCTACATTATATCCCTACAGCGATATAGAAGTCAATTCGCTATTA
>OMRN01000438.1 GCA_900313265.1 uncultured Lachnospiraceae bacterium
GGTTATTCTGCTTATTATCATTTCCTCGATACTGACGCCCGTCATTTTGAAGGCTCTGTATACGGCAGCTCCGGATGAATCGATTAAAATAACCGATGCTAAACAGAATAAAGAAGAAGAGCAGGGTGAAGGAAAATAAAAGCGAACCTGCGCATTTTCGAAAATGTATAGTTTATTGTTTCATCATATCCTAATTTTGGAAATAACCGGATTAACGGAAAAAAGAAATCATAAACCTTCACAGCTTTCCGGCTGGACAGCGGAAAAATGGTGGGATAAATCACATTTTTAAGGAAGAAATCATTGAGCGGTTTGGACAAAAAGGAAAAAGGGAATACGATGAAAAAAAAGGGAACGTTTAAGCGGATTTTTTTACGGCTCTTCGGAAAAGCCCGGTGGTTTTTGCTTGTGATCCTGTTATATATTATTTCGCACGTAGTTATAATCTCTTCCGATAAAACCGGAACAAAAACGGATTCCATTACGAGGGGATTGGGAAAAGAAGAATACCAGGTAAAAGACATCCTTTCGGCATCCGTGAATGAAAGCGGAACCACCGCAATTTCTTTTGCAAGAGTGGACGATATCGTGGATGATGAGATTTTTGCGATGACGGATATCGTTTCGAACGAGCAGTTCTTAGCCGGGCTGCCCTATGCGATAATTGATTCGGGCGTTACGGTTCCTCATGATTTTGAAGCCGGGGATAATCATTCGTTTTACGGCCGCTATATCCTTTTTAATTCGGAAGGTCAATCGACGGTAACGGATGAGATTATTATAGGTTATCATGACAATTTTGATTCGGCTGAAAAGATTTTTCATTTGAAATACGACCCTTCGGAAAGGGTACGCCAATCCCGGATCGGCAGACTGAATTATTACAATCAGGAACTTACTTTTGCCGTTGTATCCAAAAATGAAACGAGGCTTTATGCAATCGATACGGAAAGCGAAAACGTAAGAGTCAGCAGACCGTATCTGCCGGATGAAGACGGAAATTATACCACCATGGTAATCCCGATTGACGGAAGTTTTCTGTTTCTTCAAACAGACGGAAAGGTTTATCAGACCGGTTTTGACGAACCGCTGGAAAACTGTATTTATACGGTTGAAGCAGAATTGGATGATGTTAAATCAGGGAATTTCTTTGACTGCGCAGTGGCTTGTGACGGCAGGCTTTATGTATGCAGGACGGACAATGACGGAAAAGTATACTGTCTTGAAAACGGGACCTTAACGGAAGTTCTCGATTTGCAGGATGAGGAAATCATATGCCTTGATTCCTTCAAAAAGGAAAATAAAGATACACTCTTTATAGCCTGTAAAAGCGGCGTTTATACCTGGGACGGTGCGGATGCCGGACGAAAGGATATTACGGTTGTTTTAAAATCGCACTTTTTTGTCCTTCTTAATCTGATTCTGGGCGTTATGTTTTATCTTGCCGTATTCGGCCTGATTATCAATCTGATTATCCGCAAAAAGACACTTATGTATAAACAGATTGCTTTTACACTGCCGGTTTTACTGATTCCGGCGATTTTCGTGTCCTTAACGATTTATTCCTCCATTCAGGAGAACAACGTCGAAAAAACGGAAAAGGACGTGGAAATGGTTTGCAGGCTTGCGACGGCAGCGTTTGAAGGATATGATTTTTCGGGGTTTAACGAACTCGGAAACGGAACCGGTGCCGCATCCGGAAAATTGAATGAAATGTTTGCGAAATTTGATACAGATAAGGGGGATTATATTTATTCCGTTATTTATGTGGACGATAATGGCAGGGCAACGCTGCTCGGAACATCGGACAAAGTAATTCAGCCGCTTTATTTCAGCGAAGATTTTCTTACGCAGGAGGAAATGGAACTTGCGGCAACGGAAGGGGATTATTATCTGTTCAGTGATGTTAACCGTTTTTTGTCAAAGGATTCCAGGGACAGCAGTATTTCCGCATACGGAATGATTCATGATGCAGGCGGCAGCGGAAGATATCTGCTTAAAGTGCAGACGGATTCATGGAGTTTCTTTGTCTTAAGAAGAGACATATTCCTTCAGATTGCGAAGTACATTGTCTTAATTACCGGCGCACTGATACTGATTACCGTATTAACTTCACTTTATGTATCGAGAACCATTAAAAAGGCGACGAAGACGGTTGTAAAAATAGCCGATGGCGATTTTTCCGCCAGAATAAAATACAGATCAAGGGATGAGCTCGGTGAAATTTGTTCGCAGGTAAATATCATGGCAAACAGCCTGGAAACGATGTTTGACGAAAAAGATAAAACCGAGAAATTCTATTACAAATTTGTTCCCGAGAAATTCCGTGAATATCTCGGAAAGGAGAGCTTTACCGACCTTGCACTAGGAGATGCTAAAAGTCGCGATCTGACGGTGCTCTTTTTTGACATTCGTGCTTTTTCCATAAATTCGGAAATCATGACCGCCAAAGAAAATTTTGAGTTTGTAAATATAATTTACGGAAAGGCCGGACCGATTATTCGAAACCATAACGGTTTTGTTGATAAGTACATTGGCGATGCGGTCATGGCTCTTTTTGAGAAAGCGGATGATGCGGTATTATGCGGAATTGAGCTTTACAGAGAGATCGTATTAAACCCGGATACGGCAAAGGCTATCGGTATCGGTGATATTAATATCGGCATCGGAGTTCATTCCGGAATGGCGAGAATCGGAATTGTCGGAGAAGACGAAAGACTTTCCGGTACCGTTATTTCCGACACGGTTAATATCAGCTCACGTCTGGAGAGCCTGACCAAGCAGTTTAAAACCGCCATGCTTGTTTCGAAAGATACCGTGGACCGTATGAGTGATCCTGATTCACTGCACCTGCGTTATCTGGGAGAAGTTCAGGTGGCCGGAGTCAAC
>OMRN01000436.1 GCA_900313265.1 uncultured Lachnospiraceae bacterium
TCCGTGATTGTTCCGATGGATTAAGACGGGCGGTGATTTTTCTCATAAATCATCCGAAGTCCGTCCAAAGTCAGGAACTTGTCATAAACCTGAATTTTATCGGTTTCGGAGCTGATGATGCTTCCGAGGCCGCCCGTTGCAATCACCTTCAGATTCGTAAAGCCGCTCTCTTCCTTCACTTTTTCGATAATATATTCGGTTTGTCCGATCTGTCCGTATACCAGACCGGCCTGCATGGATGTAACGGTCTCGACGGCCAGAATGGATGCCGGCTTCTTTATTTCGATTTCCGGCAGTTTTGCGGTATCTTCCCAAAGTGCCTTGGCAGAAATCCGAATGCCCGGTGCGGTTATTCCCGAAACAAGGGAACCGTCTTCCGTTACCAGATCGTAAGTTGTTGCGGTACCGAAATCGACAATCAGAACCGGACCGCCGTACTTATCGTATGCCGCAACCGCATCCACAATCCGGTCAGCCCCCATTTCCTTTGGGTTTTCCGTAGCAACACGAATTCCGGTCTTGATTCCGGGACCGACAATCAAAGGTTTACAGCCGATATACCTCTGAATGGACGCAATAAGGGAATGCATCACACCCGGTACAACGCTTGCTATGATTGCCCCGTCAATTTTTGTCCGGTCAATTTTGTTTAAATCAAGCAGACAGCAAATCCGCAATCCGAATTCATCCGAGGTACAGCTTATTTTTGATGTCAGTTTAAACATCACAAGCATATCCTCTTTATCGTATACTCCGAAATTTATGTTTGTATTTCCAACATCCACTACAAGAATCATTTCTCTCTCCTCTGCGCGTTCAGCCGTCTTTACTCCTCTTCGGCAAGAATCTCATCCAGCGGTTCCTTTAAAACAATCGCCCTGTAATAAAGCCTCAACGCTTCAAAAATCTCCTGCCTGGAATCACGGATTTTTTTTACCAGCATTCCGGCCGCGATTTCATCATAATAAATATCGTCCTCTTCCGCCATGGTTTCAATGCTCATTTCCCCGTCCTCATCAAAACCGATGGTCAGAATTCCTCCGACTTCCTCCGTGAAGAGAACACACATAATGTGCAGATCATCCTGTATCGACTCGGGAATTTTTGAAAACTCCTGATTAAAATAGTATTTCTGTTCATAGGCGTTTGCGCCGCAAACCACAACTTTATCCATTTTACTTTTCTTCCTCAAATGCACCGAGTGTAGCCGCCATCATGGCTTTGATGGTATGCATTCTGTTCTCGGCCTCTTCAAAAACGCGTGAATAGGACGATTCAAAAACCTCATCGGTAACTTCCAGCTCATTTAATCCGAAGGTCTCGCCGACCTTTTTACCGATTGTCGTTTTCCGGTCGTGATAAGACGGAAGACAGTGAAGGAAAATCACATCGTCCGCACCGTTTTTCATTACATCCATCGTTACCTGGTAAGGCAAAAGCGCATCAATCCGCTCTTTCCAGACATTTTCCGGCTCGCCCATGGAAACCCAGACATCCGTATATATTACATCCGCCCCTTCGGTCCCTTTCATTACATCCTCTTCAAAAGAGAGCGTAGCTCCGCTTTCCTTTGCATACTCCATGCATTCTTCAATCAGTTTTTCGTTCGGGAAATATGCTTTCGGGGCACATGCCGTAAAATGCATGCCCATTTTTGCACAGGCAATCATCAGGGAATTCCCCATATTGTAACGGGCATCTCCCATATATGTCAGTTTTACGCCCTTTAAGCGGCCGAGCTGTTCTTTAATGGTTAATAAATCGGCAAGCATCTGCGTCGGATGGTATTCGTTGGTCAGTCCGTTCCAGACCGGCACATCCGCATAACGGGCCAGCTCCTCCACGATTTCCTGACCGAATCCGCGGTATTCAATTCCGTCGTACATACGTCCGAGTACCCTTGCCGTATCCGCAATCGATTCCTTTTTGCCGATCTGGCTGCCGGCCGGATCGAGATAGGTAACTTCCATTCCCAGATCATGCCCCGCCACCTCAAAAGAACAGCGTGTCCTGGTCGACGTTTTTTCAAAAATAAGCACAATATTCTTTCCGTGTAGGGCATCCTTGGTCAGTATGCCGTTTTTCTTCTTCTCTTTCAGCGTTGCTGCCAGATTTACCAGATACTCAATCTCCTCCGGCTTAAAATCTTTCAGTGTCAGAAAATCCCTTCCTTTTAAACTGATTGCCATAGATGCCTCCGTTCCGGAATCCTTTATGTTTCCGTTTTGACTTATTTTTACCGCAATTTTCTTTTTTCACCATGCCTGAAAATATCCGGCCCAAAAAAGAAAAGATAGAGTTATATTACCACAGCTTCCCACGCATTTTCAAGAATCAATCGAAATGCCGCGCA
>OMRN01000435.1 GCA_900313265.1 uncultured Lachnospiraceae bacterium
CATCAAAGTGCCTGTCACTTTTGGGTCAAAAGTGACAGGCACCTTTCTACTTTACCGTCCCCTTGAAAAATACCCGGCTAAACGCAAACTGATATAAGTAAAACCGGATCGGAACCGCTAAGAATACAAAAATATTAAATGCCGCAATTAACGGAATCTGCGGTAATAAAAGTCCGGTTAAAAAGCAGGAAAATGTGTAATAGGTATATCGGAATGCCGCATATAAAAGCGTGCGGCCGCCGTCCCGGTAATGAATTTTCTGAAACTTCAGCGCATCCACTCCCAGATTGATAAAGAACGCAACCGCCCCGATAACGGGTACGGTAATCATACAGTAACGGTATCCGTAGGTTATCGTTACAAAGAGAATTCCGATTTCGGCAACGAGTCCCGCTATAATGGAGCCTGCCGCGGAAGTAAAGAGCCTGCGGTAAATCCTTAAGGTATCTTTAATCGGACTGAAATGGGACGATTTGTTTCCGTCAATATAAACGGATTCCACGCCGATTAATTCAATCGGAATATGCTGACAGTCCGCATAGTATAACATGTTAATCTCGTAGTCGTATTTTTCTCCGGAAACCTGAACCAGCCAGTCGATGTTATCCACGGAAAAACCGCGAAGCCCGGACTGGTTGTCGCTTAAATAATGCCCGGTCAGAATTGTATAAACCCAGCGGGAAAGAATATTCCCGATCATGGACCTCTTCGGAATATTCCCCTTAAAATCGCGCTCCGTCAGTACCATGACCGCACCTTCCAGCAGACGGTCACGCACCTTTATGATATCTTCCACTTTATGCTGTCCGTCCGAATCGGCCGTAATAAAATGGGTACAGTCCGGAAACAGTTCACGGATATGGCTCATGCCGAGTTTTAAGGCAGAACCTTTTCCTCCGTTTACCGGTGCATGAATCACTTCCGCCCGGTCTTTAATCTTATCAAAAACCGGCGCATATTCTTCTCCGCTTCCGTCGTCCACTACCAGGCAGGAAAACGATTCCTTATTCAGTTTGTCCACCAGTTTTACAAGCTCTTCATCGGGCTTGTATGCCGGCAGCAGTACAACGACCATGTTTGACTCTCCTTAACGGTCTGCGGTATAATAGGATTTGCCGGATTCGCAAAGCGGTTCCGGTTATGATAAAGGCTGATTATGAATTATAAACCCTCTTACCGGATTTCCCCGATCAAAGACGCGGAATTTCCGGATCGAATCAAAGAAATACAATCCGTTCTTGCTCCGGTAATGGAAACCGGCAGCATTTCTTCTTTTGACGGAATTTCCTTACAATACTATTGGTACCCCTGTGAAAATCCGGTCGGAACCGTTGTCATTGTTCACGGTTTCACGGAATTTGCGCTCAAATACGAAGAAATCATCTACTATTTCCTTGAAATGGGTTACAACTGTTTTATCTATGACCAGCGAAGCCACGGCTATTCCGGCTCCGGCATTTCGGATCACCGTTACAACCATGTGGAGGATTTCCGCGACTATTCCAAGGACTTAAATGTAATCATGGAACAGGTGGTAAAGCCTTTTGCGAAAGATACGGAAATTTATATTTACTGTCACTCCATGGGCGGTACGGTAAACCTTCATTATTTCCACGATTTCAAACCGGATTTTATTAAAAAAGCGGTCTTTTCCTCTCCGATGGTAGTTCCCCGGATGGCGAAAAACATTCCCTTCTGGATTGTGGAGGCATCCATTCGTAAATCCGTAAAAAAAGACGGATGGAATGCAGCTTTTCCCCATACCTCGCATTTTAATCCGAATGCAAGTTTCGATACCAGCCACGACTGTTCCCGCGCAAGATTCGATCATAATCTCGCTCTTCGCGTGGCGGATGAGCACTATCAGAATTCCGGTTCCACCAACCGCTGGCTCTGGGAATGTTTAAAAATCCGCAAATACCTCCCGAAGAAGGAATTTTTATCGGAAATCAGCCAGAACATTCTGGTCTTAAAAGCCGGACAGGACTCGGTTGTCTATACCGATGTCTATAAAAATCTGGAAAAATTCATACCTTCCTGCAAAGTAAGCGACTATCCGTCTTCCAGGCATTCCATATACAATTCCGATGACGAAACACTCGTGCGTTACTGGAATGAAGTATTTACATTTCTAAAATCCTGATTTCGGTTCAGAATAATTTACTCATTCCGGATTATTCTGTTTTAACTCCGAATCCGGAACTTCATTTTCTTCGCCGGCTTCCGTCTTAAGCCTCAGTCGAAGTGCACGGAAAAATCCACTCAGCATTTCACTGCACTCTTCTTCGAGAACACC
>OMRN01000432.1 GCA_900313265.1 uncultured Lachnospiraceae bacterium
AAAAACTCCATGATTTCCTGAAGTCCGCTCTCAAATCCCCTTCGGTTATAAATTCCCGTCAGGGCATCCGTCTGCGACAGCATCGTGATTTTTGACAATTCCAGGAAACGGCTTTGATAGTAATAATTCTCAATCGCGGCGGAAAGTGCGTTAATGTAAAGATGCATAAGAGCGTTCGGCCACTGGCCCAAAGCCGGATTCAGAATCAGATAGCCGAGTTCCGAATTCTTGTAATACAGCGGATAAACGATATAAATCTGCGGCTTATCCGTCTTTAAATACTCCGGTGGCAGGATATCCGAACGGAAAAATTTCCGGTTGATGAATTCCGCATGTGCCATATTGTTGATATTCATCTTCTGCACCAGAATCATGTTGTCCGAATAAATCTTGTCCTGCTCTACCGATTTGAATGTCGGCTCGTTTTCGTCGCACAGGCACAGATAGCCGTTATCGCACCCCAGGAAGGAGAAATAATAATTGGCAACGGACAGAGAATTCTCAAATTCTTTGTTATTCTGGTAATCCGCAATAATCTTTCCTGCTTCCCTCAAAAGTTCATCGGTGTCGCGGATGGCTCTTGCACTTTCCGTATATCCGCGAAAAACCTGCTGTTTCCCGCATCCGCAGCTTCTTCTTAACGTCAGTTCATTCATCAGATCCGTGTCCGGCCTGCTTCCTTTCGCCGCCCACAGTTCGTCAAGTGCATCAAAAATCTTTTCCGCAAAATCTTCGGGTCTTATTGTAATGGTAGTAAGGGAAGGTTCGTTCTGCTGCCCTTCCAAAATGCCGTCAAAGCCGGATACACAAACATCTTCCGGGACTCTTTTTCCTCTTTTTTTCAAAGCATCGCAGATGGAGATTGCCATATAATCATTGGCACAGATAATGGCCTCGGGATAATCCTCCGTCCCGTTTAAGAAAAAATCCATCGCCTGCTCGCCTCTGGTCGTCCAGTAATTCCCCTCATAAACCGAATGATCATGAATCGTCAGCCCGGCTTCCGACATCGCATCCGTAAAGCCTTTTAGTCTGTCCGGTGAATCCTTGCTGTTAAACGGGCCGGACATGTAGCAGATTTTTGTGAATTTATGTTCCTCGATGAAATGCTTTGTCATGCGGTACATGCAGTCCCTGTTTTCCACGCTGACCTTGTAGAAATCCTCCGGTCCGTCCTGAAGACAGAACACGGGACATTTTGCATTTTTCCGAACAATCCGGAAAAACTCCGCATCCATGCCATAAATATCAAAAGACCCCGGCTGTACGATGATGGCATCCAGCGCAGAATAATTCGGTAGATGAATGATATTCTTCTTTCCCATTTCCGACAACAGATTCCTGCCGTAAGGACTTGCATAGGAGCCAAACGAAGTATAGAAGAACACATCCATGTTCCTCTCATGCGCCAGCTCGATGATTCTCATTCCGCAGGCTTTCTGGAAAAACTGCGAGATTTCTCCCATGAAAAGCCCGATTCTTTTTCGTTCCATACTATTCTCCGTCTGGTTCCGGCATATCCCCGCTTTTCTGCCTTATAGAATTATACCATACTATATACCCTCGTTATAATCCTCTCCGAGCCATTCTTTCAGCAGATTCAGTATTTCTTTTTGCATATCATCCGGCATGTTTTTAATTGCGGCATCGTGCGGTTTTGTAGGATTCACAAAAATCCTTGTATTCTCGCTTTCTCCAACCGGAATTGCCAAGCCGGTCCAGGGGTCCGTTCCGCCGAAAATCATTAAGTGTTTTGCAGTGGTCGTGTCAAAGGAAGAAACAAGTGCGTCATGAAAACTTCTGTCATACTGAAATGCTTCCTGCTGCTCTTCCGTAAATACCAGGAGCGGCAAAAGATTCGGTTCCATCTCTTCCGTAACGGACAGGGTATCGGATAATCCTTCTTTTTCAAGCGCTTCCCGTAGATAGGAGAAGTTATAATGATGCTGCCCGTATGTTGTCGCGGTATTGACATAATAAGGCCATGCCCAGGAAGATTGGCTCCAGTCTTCCGGATCCTGGGTATTTACTAAAAACTCATATACGGCATTGCGTTTTGCCTCTCTTTCCTCTTCCGTAGAATCCGGCATGGCAACAATCGCCCCGAGTTTTTCAAAATCTCCTCCGTACTGCCAAAAGTTTGCGGCAAATTCCAGAACATTCACATCATAAAGAACTTCCGGCGTCAGCCGGCTTTCGAACTCATACTGGCTTCCGGATATTTTTTCCTTATATTTCGGAAGAACATCCTCTTTGTATCTTAATGCTTCTACCTGGAATGCCGTAACCAAATCCCTCATGGATTTGCCCTGTTCTTCGCCGTATGCTTCGTTTCCGAGTTCCAGATATATACGGTCATAAAATCGTTCATCATTCATTCCGTCAGCGCAGGGTGCTACATAGGGAATATATACAAGCATATCATCCGGATAGTAAAATCCGTAAACATTTGTCATCAGACCGCCCCGGCTGGTTCCGACAGAAACCCATTTATCTCCGAGGATCGGTTTTAAAGAAGTATAAATCTTATGATAATCATTCGCCGCATTCTCCGCCGTATGATACTCCCAGTATTTCGTATCCTTGCTACTTAAATCAGCCGGTTTTGAATCTCCGAAAAAGCGGTGTTCCACATTGACATAGTTCCCGTCAAAGTAATCTGCCATCTCCGGTCCCGGTTCAATTGAGAAAAAATCCTCCCGAAATTTATCATAAAAGCAGTATCCCTGCGTTTCGATTACAGTAATTCTGGCATTTTTGCGAAATGCCACCTCTACCCTCTGCGGGAACGTGCCTTTCGACGGGTCCGACCAGTCAAGCGGCTGCTCAAAAATTACCATAGACTTTTCGGAAAAGGGAGAATATCCCCGCTTTATCTTTTGAACATCCACAACTCCCTCAATTGCCATTAACTGTGCAATTCTTTTTTTATTCCCGCCAAAGCCTTTGTTGAATACAAGAATCGCTATTGTAACACCTGCCAAAAGCAGTACAAGAAAAACAACCGGTATTATTATGATTCTTTTCCGTCCTGCCTCCGGATTGGCAGACTTGTTTTGGTTTTCCATATCATTTTTCCTTTCAGAAATGCATACCTCATTCTCTTCATCCAATTATACCTTGTTTTGGACGAATAACCAAGCCGCTGAACAAATTAAAAAAGGACCACTGCAGATATCCCTGCGTGGTCCCATTTTTTATTTGTTCTAAGTTGTCTCGTTGCTTATTCAATAATAGAAGCAACACGGCCTGATCCAACAGTACGTCCACCTTCACGGATAGCGAAAGTAAGACCCTGCTCCATAGCGATGGGATGAATCAGTTCGATAGTCATTTCTACGTTATCACCAGGCATGCACATCTCAGTTCCCTGAGGAAGGTTGCAAACACCGGTAACGTCAGTTGTTCTGAAATAGAACTGAGGTCTGTAGTTGTTGAAGAAAGGAGTATGACGTCCACCTTCATC
>OMRN01000430.1 GCA_900313265.1 uncultured Lachnospiraceae bacterium
AAAGTGACAGGCACCCAAGAGGCGAAAGTGACAGGCACCCAAGTTGTGGAAATTGTCAAAAATGACTATACAAAAAGGGAATCTTCTGCTATAGTATTTAATGCCGTTGTTTACCAAAATTGAGGAAAATGGCGTGCATGAGTGGCAAAAATATTGACATCAGTAAAAATGCTCTTGTGAAATTTGTAAAAAACGACGAAAAATGACCTTTTTTTTGACAAATACGATATTGACTTCAAAGGAATGGAAAGGTTAAAATTGTCTTAAGTGAGTGAGCACTCACTCACTTTTATACCCTTGAACCAGAAGGGGTCTTTTTGTGCACCAAAGAAAGCGATTGCGCATTAACAAACACCATTGCTTTTAAGAGAGGTCGAATATGGCGAGAGCAAACAAACAGGAAGAACTGATGAACACCACTTACGTTGTCGTTGCGGAGAACGGAATTGACACATTCTCCATGAAAACGGTTACAACCAGACTCGGCGTTTCCGAAGGCCTGATTTATAAATACTTTGATACAAGGGAAGGATTGCTTTTTAAGTCCTTTGTAGCATTCGAAGCGCAGATTTCCGAACTGATGAAAAACTATGCGAAAGAAACGATTGAGGGCGAGACGTTAGAGCAGAGAAGAGAGCGGATCTGGAAGGGGTATTTTAACTTCCTTTTGGAGAATAACTATAAGTCCTTATTCTATTTTGAATACCGCTGGTCCTATCGTTACGCGGAATATCGAAAAATGGCAAATTCCGTGAACAGCGAATATTATGACAGCATGCAGGAATTTGCGAAGGCAATTTTAGGACATCCGGCAAAGAGCACAATGGACCGCGAGAATGTCAGCTGGGTGATTGAAAACACCGGATTTTACGTTAAGAAAGTGCTTCTCGGCGACATGGAAAAAAGCGATGAAATTATCCACAAGGTTTATCATCTTATTTTCTTCGGCGTAGGCGCTTTGGCGGGATAATATGAAAGATTTCTTTAAGAAATACCCGGGCCTGATTATTTTTATCGGAATCGGAATTCTGCTGACACTGCTTTTCATCTTCTATGAGATTATGTACAACGGGCAAAACCGGAAACAGCAGGCAGCATATGAAGAACTGAATAAAAATGCATGGATTACGGAATTCGAACCGTATCATGTGGACACAGGGGACGATGATGCGGACTTCCGAGCGGAAAATGAGGCGAAGGAAAAGGCATTCCTTGAGGAAGTGGAGAATGCGGATTATTTCCGTAAACAGCTTGCCACCCGGCCGAATTTCGAGACATTCTGGGAAGTAAACGACGATGTAATCGGTTTCATCCTCGTTCCGAATACAAAAATCGAGTATCCGATCCTGCAAAGCGACGCAAGACGTGACTACTATTTAAAAAGAAATATTGACGGCAGTACGGGATATCCGGGCTGCATCTACATTGAAAATATCAATAATCCGGATTTGTCCGACTGCGTAACCATCGCATACGGACACAACATGAAGAACGGAACGATGTTCGGCCAGCTGCACAAGCTTTACCGCGACAGACAGTTCCTTACCGGAAACCGCTACTTCTTCGTTTATCAGCCGGACCGGGTCAGCGTCTACGAAATCGACGCGGTGACATCCTACTCGGAACTGCATCTTCTGGCGGATAACTTCAAGAAGGAAGGCAACAACTTCATGTTTACCGGAATCAAGCCGGACGACCAGGTGAAAATCTGGAACAATTTAAAGGCGCACGGCGACAAAAACGCTTATTTTGACGAGAGCGCCGGGGTGAGTGCGAATGATAAGATTTTTGTCATGAGTACCTGCAACGGCGACCGGGCAAGAATGATTGTGGTTGGGAAACTGCTTTTCACGCATCTGTACTAAAATAGAAAAATCAATTCACAGGCATGGAAAGTAAAGAAATACAAGTAATAAAAAGAAACACAAGTAACACAAAGAGAAATATGTAACCGGTTAACAACATGCACATCATCCAGGGAGAGGGAAAAAAGATGGCAAAAAGAAAACTGAATTGGAAAAACATTAAACGAGCGGGGGCAATCGGACTGGCTGTCGTAACGATTGCTTCGACTTTGTCTTTTAGCGGCTCGATTACAGGAGGTAATCGGGTAGAAGCTGCGGAGAACATTCCGGCGGTTATGGACGCATCGTCTGCCGTAAACTACGCGACGATTCTCGGCCGTGCAACGGACTTCGGTATTGTGGCAAATACATTCCACCACAATAACCATATGGAAACTACGCTTGCCACGAATCATCTGTATCAGGAAAACGTCGGTGACGTTACGGATGTTGACTTCGTAGTCGGAACGGCACAGTTTATTATTTCAAATATTGAAAAAGGGTATTTCGCACTCGGTGGAAACCAGAAGGGCAGTACCTATAACGTAGAAGTGGGCAAGACGATTTATAATGCTTACTATTCCGAGGCCGAAAACTACAAAGACAAAATGGCTTATCCGATTCCTCTTTCGAACGGAACCACACAGGGAAAAGGTACTGCGGGACACTTAAAAGTGGACTATGATTTTGCGTCCGACCCCTCCAAGACGTTAAATCTTTACCCGATTGATGATGATGCCTGCGAAAAGAATGTTAACCGTATTATAGAGAATATGCAGGAGAAATCCGGAGAAATCAATGAAAAGGCCAACGGTGACCTGGCAGGTCAATATGCGTTTGATTATACCAAGTTCTGTACCACGACTTCCGATGACGGATTTATTATTAATGTCGACAG
>OMRN01000437.1 GCA_900313265.1 uncultured Lachnospiraceae bacterium
AATGTCTGTCTCGTTCACAAATTTGGCATTGCTCATTGCTAACTTGGAATTTTCAGGGTTGCATTGCTGTTCATTTGTCAAGGTTCATTTGTCTGTTTTTATCAGACTTCACTGTCATTATTTTTGCGCAACAGCTTGATTATAATAACACCCTCGTAAGTTGTTGTCAACAACTTTTTCCCGTTTTTTTAATTTTACGGTGGGAATTTTATTTTATCATCCACATTTTTATGTGTCAATTATGAAAACCCGTATTTTTCCCATATTTTTCTGAACATTTTGTAAACATTGAAAGATATGGCACGAATCCTCTGCTCCCCTGAGTCCTGGAAGATCAATTATTTTGATTTCATGTGCCCTATACGGTATTCTTTGTTCAAACATCTAATCGAGTAAACTTGTATGTAAATTCTTGTTCTTAGCCATGCACAGATAATTTCGTCTTCAAAATTAAAATATAGTTATTCTTGTAGTATCATTAAAAGAAAACAGGAGGTTTTTTATGCCATTTCGAACACTGGAAATCACAAAACCATCAGAAATTCACATTAACCTTGGACAGTTGGAGATTACACAGAAAGAAAAAATTATTATTCCTATTGAGGACTTATACCAAATTACAACGATTGGACCAAACATTCGTCTGTCTACTATGGATTTATCTATTTTATCTCAAAAAAATATATGTGTTATGACATTGGATGACAAATATCTTCCGACAGCAATTGTTCTTCCATTTTCGGGCAATTCCAGACAGTCACAGTTAATGCATGCACAAGTTTCCTTTCCGGAAGAAAAATATCGGGTTCTGTGGGAAAAAATCATCAGACATAAAGTAGATAATCAGGCAAGAAACCTTGTTTTGCTTGGCTTAAACGGCGCAGAGAAGATTGAAGCATATGCTCAGAATATCAACGAAAAAAATGTTGATTATATAGAATCCTTGGCAGCAAAAGATTATTTTCAGGCATATCATAACGGACTAAACCGACGGGGAGATGATCCGGTAAACAGCAGGTTAAATTATGGCTATGCTATAGTGAGAAGTGCCATATCCAGAGCTTTGTTTATTACAGGCTTTCATCCGGCATTCGGAATTCATCATAACAACCAATTGAACGCATTTAATCTTGTGGACGATTTAATTGAACCATACCGGGCGATGGTAGATCAGATAGCATACTTTAACATCGGACCGAATGAACATCTCAATAAGTCTGAAAGAAAGGAACTGGCCGGCATTCTTTTTAACGCATGTATTATTAATGGAAAAAAAATAAATATCATATCTTCGCCAATACGATACACCAAAAATAGTGTATCGTTCAACTCATGCCGAATTTAATACTATCCGGTATCACACAACTGATAACCGTTGTATTGGCAGACAAAATCCACAGTCATCAATACATCCGAAGTCTAAAACCACTTCTTGCATAAGTTTTCAAAGATCAAAAAACAAAAGGTTTTCTTTTTGTGCCCTTTTTTCAAAAAACTCCAGCCCGACACATTTATTATCCGGAGAAATCCTGCTTTTCAGGATTTCTCCCTTGTCTGGATTCAAGATTGCGAACGCCAGCAGGCGTTTCGCAATTACCTATCGAATATTATTTATTCAGCGCATTCGCTGATTCGTTTTCCTTACCAAGTTCTATTAAAAGCTAATGATTCCCGGCAGATATTCAATCTCAAAATTTCCCATTTTAAAAGTTTACTTATTCTTTTCCATTCGAATTAAATGCTCCTCATCAGGCTTAGAAATACCATTTTTGAAGGAACAATGCTCCCTGCCTTTATCCGACGGTTGCAGCCAGACAGCTGTCATTTCTGAAAAATAACGTGCGTCCCATGTAATCAGGGTCTCGCTTTTCATCTCTTCCGTGCGGAACTGTGTAATCCTTAACGGAACCTCGTGTTTTTGAAAGCCTCGCAGTTCCTCAAGCCGGATATAGCTTAGGATACGTTCTTCCTTTTTCAGCGCGGAATCCGTTTTGGTCAGATCCACAAAAGAGATTTCCGGAAACGCCTCCTTCCGGAAGGTCGCCTTGAGCAGATTGTTTTCATCCGGAACCAGGTGATACGCATCCGCCTTCATCCGTCCTTTTAACACTCCGGTTAATGTTTCCGCATCGGTAAACGGAAAATCTGCGGTTCGAATGTGTCCATATACCGGGACAACATGTTTTTGAACTTCTTCCGGGAACAGCGCGCAAAGGAGGTCTGCCCCATTTTTCTCCGACCGTCCGGGAAAAGCAAGGGATACATCGATTGCCCGGAGGCTTTCCACCCAGGGTTTGAGCTTTTCGTGAATTTCCTCTTTTTGTTCCTTCGAAACGAACGGGCTTGTGAAAAAGGACAGCATCAATGTCAGGAAGGTCCAGCGCCAGTCATTTAAATCCAGCATCTTTTTCTGTTCTATCTTCCTTGTTTTCTCCAGAACATGTATTACGGAAAGGCAGGCCTCGTAAGCTTTCTCTCCGCTTGCCCTGCTTTGCAGATCGCTGCCTGCATAAATGTAATAAACATAGCCTTCCTCTCCCGGAAGGACTGCCACTCTTTCTGCCAGGGATACCGCTTCAATCAGGAATATGCTGTCACAGAAGCTTCTGCGCGTCGCAGTATCAAAGCAAATACCGGCTTTCTTCAGAAACTCCGTCCGATATCCCCAGCACCAGATGTCTATCCCACCGCCTGCAAAAATGGCCCCGATGCAGGGATCGTTTTTCTCATACACACACGTCTCCGTCTCCCTAATGTTCGCTTTTCGGGAAACATACCAGGCGCCTTCTTCTGCTTCTTCCCGAAACGGGAACATAACCATGTCCGCATCCTGTTCCTCCATGACCTTCACTGCGCGGCTGACGCATTCCGGTATCAGCTCATCGTCGGAATCCAGCCAGAACAGATACTTTCCCTGCGCACGTTCAAGCAGGGCATTCCGGATTGCGCCGAGGGTTTCTGTCGGCTCGTTCAGGGAGAAGATGGATACGTTTTCCATCATCCCGAATTTTTCTTCGACCTCTTTAAAGTACTCCTCACTCATATTGTGGACACCGATTATCCATTCGATCCGCTCTGTGCCAAAGCTCTGCGCCTTCACAGAAGCCGCTGCCCGCCCGAGCAGACTGATGTCTGTTTTATGCACCGGCGTCAGTATCGACACACGCGGTCTGTTCTTTTTATTCGGAAACTGGATGACGGGAAGTCTTTTCCTGTCCCGTTTTCCGCTGGCATTTTCCGGTATGGCATCCAGGACATTCAGGAAAGCCGGAATCATATACATCGGCAGCCGTTCGGAAAGATGTTTTCTTAATGCTTTTTCATCAATTTTCGTATCTGCCGTATAAAACCCACAAAGGACCTCGTTATTCTCGTTTTTTTGTACACAGACGGCTGCGCGGGTGATACCCGGAAATACCTCGATTGCAGCTTCTACCTCTTCCACTTCGATCCGCTGTCCATTCAGTTTTATCATTCCGTCTTTTCTTCCAATCGGTGAGATGTCTCCATCTTCTGTCCTACGTCCGTAGTCGCCTGTCTGGAACAGGCGTCCAAACTTCGGATGGACCGGAAACTTCTCCTTTGTCATTTCCGGATGATGCAGATAATATCCACAATCTGCGCTCGGGCCGCTGATAAAAATCTCTCCTTCTTCTCCCGGAAGGACCTCATTTCCGTATTCATCCAGCAGGTAGATATTCACCCCGTTCGCCCGGTGTCCCAAACGAATCTCCTCGCCTTTTCTCCAGTAATAGGACGCACACTCGCCTGCTTCCGTACTTCCATAGTGAATCCACAGCGTTCCGCTGATTGCATCGGCGAGTTTTTCCGCCGCCTGCGGTGTGACCATTTCTCCGGTCAGAGGAAGACTTTTCAGCCGGTAAAACGGTTCCTTAAAGAATGGAAGCTCTAAAAGGCGCAGAGCAACGGAAGTCGTGATTGGGAAAAAATCCACCTCATATCGGTTCATGGACTCCGCAAGGAGCGCCGGATTCGCCAGTTCCTCGTCGGTCGACAACAGGAGCGTTTTTCCGTAGTGGAATGCCAGCGCAATTTCCAAAAGTGCCACCACATAAGCAAAATTGGCCACGCAGAGACAGGTCTTTGCAACAAGACATGAATCGTCTTCCACCTTATCCAGCTCCACGTACACCTGCAACACTTTATGGTGGAGTACCACCCCTTTGGGCACGCCGGTGCTCCCGGATGTGAAAATGATGGCGGCAACGTCATCCTCTGTTACGACAGGAAGGGGCGTTTCCTCTGTTTCCGATTCCAGAAGGCGCTGAAAGCAATCGTCATCCATCTGCAGGACACTGTTTGTATCGTCTCTCACAAACTCCATTCGGTCTTTCGGCCAGCGGGAATCCGTTGCCACAAATACAGCACCGGCATAAAACATACCAAAAATCGCACAGACTGCATTCACATTCCGGCTCATGGTAAGCATAATGCAGTCTCCCTTCCGGATTCCGTCACGCACCAGTGCACGGCCAATGTGCTGCGCTCTTTGAACCAGTTCCCGGTAACTGAGTTTTTCCTGCCCCGAGATTACTGCGACGTCTTCCCTGTCTTTCAGCTCTTCAATCACTTCCAAAATTGTTGATTTGATTTCCATAGTCTGTACTCTTCTTCAGCGGCTCAAAATCGATAAAACGAACCGCTTCCCAACTCTTACTTATTGTCTGTTAAAAACTGTCTTAGCTCCTTCAATGCTTCGCGCATCAGTCTTTCGAGCGCTGCGGCATCATACCGCGATGTGTCACACCAGCCCATAAACCCGAATCTCTCATCCGGGTAGGCCTGGATTTCAAGAGGGGTATCTGTGACTGCAAAATATGTATTCCAAAGAGAACCCGCCGGATTCTCTTCATCCTCCAGTTCGTTCGGAAGAAGACTCCGGTATCCTTCCGGTACCGGAATATTCTGCACGTTCAGATTCAGCAGTTCTTCGCCGGAAGGAAGCGGCACATCCGGAAGGCCGAATACCCAGGCATAACGTTCCGAACGAATCAGTTGTCTTTGCAGATCCTCCAAGGAATCTTCCTGCTTCAAATATACCGGGAATGATACAGTAAACATTCCGGGAAGCTGCATTTCCGATGCGTTTCTTCCGGTTCCCATGGTATAAAAGAGTGCGTTTTCCGTTCCCTGCACAGTTAACAGCGCTCTTCCGATTGCATAGGTCATAAGAATGGATAAGGTGCTGCCCTTTTCCGCACAGCATTTTTTCAGTGTTTCGAACCGTTTTCTTCCTCCTGCCATGAAAAAGCTTTTTTTCGGCCCCGGGCACGCTGCTGCCGGGAAAGGAACCGCTTCCCCCGCCTGCTCGAAAAAGATATTCCAGTAAGCAAGTGCCGTACTCCGGTCTTCCCCAAAAAGGCGCCGGATCCTCTTTTGCCACAGTGTGCGATCCTGCAAAACGGGATCATGACCTAACACTTCCCGCAGGATCACGGCAATCCCGATTCCATCCAGCAGATAATGAGAGAATCCGCAGAAAAGGATTGCTTTTTTGTCGGAGATTCGAATATAACCCAGACGAAAAGTAGTCTTTCCGCCGAGTTCGGTTCTTTCTGAAAGCTCCATCCGCACCAGGGAGGAGAGATATCGCCTCTGTCCTTCTGAGAGTCCGTCACCCTTTGAAAGCTTGCGCAAATCGACATAAAAGAACTCGGTCATGGTCTGATTTTGCACCACCTGCACCGGTTCCCCGTCCTTCCCCGTCATAATCCTCGAGCGCAGGGCATCATGCTTTTCGGAAAGCTCCGTAATCCGTTGCCTTAACTGCTCTTTTGAAGCAGAGGCGTCGATTTCACCGGTCAGTACGATCGGATATAACGATCCACGCCGCCGGAACCGGCTTTCGACATGGCGCGTCACCGGATAGACGATCTCTGTACCTTCCCCAAAGTACGCGGCATCTTCCTCTTTATTATCCTCGCTTTGCTCCTCGCTTTTTATAAGAGCGCGCAAGCGAGGTGCAAGCAGCCTCGGGGTCGGTGCTGTAAAGATATCTGTCAGTTCTAAGGAAAACCCTTCCTTTTCCAGAAGCGATGCCGCCATTAAAGCATGAATCGAATCGCCGCCCAGAGAGAAGAAACTGTCTTCCGCACCCGGCGGTGTCTCTGTGTCCAGAACCTCACCAAAAATGCGACACAGCATCCCTTCCCGCTCGGTTGCCGGAGCGCTGCCGGAAGCTGCACCCAACTCCGGCTCCGGAAGGGACAGATAGTCCAGTTTCCCATTCTCATTGATTGGGAACACGTCCATGTGCATGATCATGGAAGGGATCATGTAATAGGGCAGGTGTTCCGAAAGGAATTCCCGAAGAACTCTTTCTTCCACTTCCTTCTCCGCCGTATAATAACCGCAAAGCTGTTCCTTTTTTAAAGAAACGGCCGCACGATGGATCCCTTCAAAGAGTTCCATCGCCGCTTCCACCTCTCCCGGTTCGATCCGAAGCCCGTGGAGTTTGATCATACGGTCAATGCGCCCAATCACCCTGATTGTTCCGTCTTCCCTCAGCCGCCCTGCATCTCCGATGCGGAAAAGACGGCCATACACCGGATGGTCCAGATATTTTTTTTGATTCAGTTCCGGATCCAGATAGTGCCCATACTGTGAGCTGATCCCGCCAACCAGAATCTCTCCCGCATCACCGGCAGATACGGTCTTCAGATTCCTATCCAGAAGATAGACCTTAACGCCCTCCGGAAACCCTTCCAGATAAATCTCTTTTCCCGGTTCATAGCGTGACGTGGAAAAGAGAAAAGTTTCCGTAGATCCGTAGCCGTTGACTAACACCCCGTTTTCCATTGCGGAAAGCAGCCTTACGGCATCGGATTCTTTGAGCATCTCGCCGCCGACCCACAGATTGGTCACCTGCTGCCTGATCACCCTCGCGAACAGCGGATGCAAAAGTGTGCGAAGCAGAAAGGACGGAGTTGCGCCAAGGCACTGCACCCGGTTTCTGACCAGACAGTCCACCATCTGTTCGATTGAAGTCATTTCCTGCGGTGTCGGAAAGACCAGCGTATTTTCATAAGCAGGAATCGTAAAAACAGCAACCGCCGGAAAAACAGCTGCAAAGACAGGAATGGTAAAAATACAGTCCAGATCGTAAAACTCCGGCAGAATGTCAGGTGTTTTCGCAAAGGACACCAGGATTCTGTGGTGAAGCACCGTTCCTTTCGGAGTCCCCGTACTGCCGGAAGTATAATAAACGGCTGCCTCATCCTCTTCCCTGACCACCGGAAGCGCAGTCTCCGGAAGGTCACTCCGAAGAAGCTCCAGAATCATTTCATCGGTGATGCACCAGGAAACGCCTGCTTCCTCCGAAACCAGACGCAGCCGCTCCGACGGCCACCTCATATCGGCAGCCACATAGACGCCTCCTGCAAGAAGGATCCCATACATTGCCCGGACCACATGGATACTGTTCTGCACAGACAGCAGGATGCGATCTCCTTTCCGGAGCCCCTGCCTGATCAGACCCCGGGCAATTTTCTTTGCATCTGCCGCAAGCTGCCGGTAAGAGAGGGAGTCTTCCCCGCAGATCAGTACGGTGTGATCCGATTCTTCCTGCAGACGAAGCAGATCCGTAACCGTTTCCAGAGTCTGCCGAATCTCGCCGGGGAGGCCTTTCTTTCCATTATTCTTTTGTTTCGATACGATGTCACTCACTGATTTTCCTTTCTTTTCCTTCCCCTGTTCCGATACAGGTCTTAAGCTGGCGAATCCATTCTGCTGAAAGGCTTCGGATTATTTCCGCGTCATATATACCTGAATCAAACAGCAAAGACCAGGAAAGCTGATTCGCTGTTTCTGCATAAATCATGACGGTATCTCTGTCGGAAACAAAAGTCCCGTCCATGATCTCTCTTACCTGTTTTGGTTCCAGAATTTCCGTAAACAGGTGCATCTGCCCTTCTTCCGCCAGATCACTGCTGTGAGTGGATCTAAGACGCAGAGGACTTCCTTCCATTACGGAATACGCCGGATCTGCCCAGACCCAGGCATGGTCTGATGATGTAAGAAGCTGATTCTGACAGGTAAAAATCGTATCCTCCTTTGTAAGCCGAAGCGGAAAAAACAAAACAAACATGCCGGGAATATCCATTTCCGAAGCGCTTCTTCCGTTTCCGGCCACGGAAAAACACACCTCATCCAGTGAAAGGATTTTCATCAGGCTCTTTCCCAGGCTGTATCCAAGCAGAGCGGAAAGGGTAACCTGATGTGTCCGGCAGAAGTCCCGTGTTTTTTCATAAAACGTCCTTCCGCAGGAGGAAAAAACGGTCTCCCGCTTTCCCGAACCTTTTTTGTCCGCCCCCTTCGGCAGTTCTGTATAAGTCTTGCAGCCTTTTAACAGGTTCTCCCAGTATGCCGTCGCCTCCGTCCGGTCGGAACAGAAGAGCCGGGCCATATGCCGGTTTATTTCCTGTGTATCCGGTCGGGCTTGTTCCTGTCCTGTCAGTTCACGAAAGAGGCGGTCCACGGAAGCGCCTTCAATCGTAAGATGGGAGCTTCCGATATATAAAAGAGCCTTCTCTTTGGAAATCCGGATATGACCAATACGAAAAAGCGTCTTCTTTCCTAAATCGCTCATGGGGGAATACTCCATCCGGATCAGTGTGGAAAGATAGCTTTTTTGTTTTTGAGAAAGACCTTCTCCTTCTGAAAGGGCCGAAAGGTCGGTCCGAAAGAACTGACTTCTCGGTGTTTTTAAAACTACCTGACAGAAATGTCCGTTTCCCGTCGGAAGAAGAAGTGAGCGAATCGCGGTGTGATTCCTGCTCACCTCCTGAACGGCTGTTTTAATCTGTTCTGACGGAATATCGGAACTGATTTCAAAACAATATACCTGTGGCCAGGTGTTGCTGTTGTTTTCCAAATAGTTTTCCATGACAGCCGATGCCGGATAGACCTTTTCCACTTCGTCCCAGTCGATGATTTCGGAAATCGCGCTCCGGATCTCTTCAGAAACTTCCGGGACCTTCTCCTCCTGTTCTGCCGCTTTCGCGCGAACGCGCAAAAGCGGAGCAAGAAGACGGGCCGTCGGCGCGGCAAAGAGGTCTTTCAACTCCATCGAATACCCTTCTTTTTCCAGCAGAGATGCTACCTTCAGAGCATGGATAGAATCCCCTCCGAAAGAAAAGAAACTGTCTTCCGCACCCGGCATCTTCTCTGTGCTTAGAACTTCGCCAAAGACGCGGCACAGCAGTTCTTCCCGTTCATTGGCCGGAGCGCTGTCAGAACCTGCATCTGTTTCCGGCTCCGGAAGGGCTTTGAAGTCCAGTTTCCCGTTCCCGCTTACCGGCAGCGTTTTCATATATATGATTCTGGAAGGGATCATGAAATAGGGTAGCTGTTCGGAAAGAAACTGCCTCAAACTCCTTTCCTCCACTTCCTTCTCGCCCGTATAATAGCCGCAGAGCTGCTCCTTTTTCATGGCAACCGCAGCACGCCGAATGCCCCTGAAGCTTTCCATCGCCGTCTCCACCTCCGCAGGTTCGATTCTAAGCCCATGGAGCTTAATCATGCGGTCGATGCGCCCTGACAGGATGATTCTCCCCTTCTCATCCACTCTGGCTGCATCCCCGGTGCAGAAACAACGACCGTAAAACGGATGGTCCACATATTTTTTTCGAGTCAGTTCCGGATCCAGATAGTGTCCATATTGTCCGCAAACACCACCAATCAGAAGCTCTCCCGTTTCGCCATTCGAAACAGGAAGCTGATTCTCGTCCACGACATGCAGCTCCACACCGATTGGAATACGGTCCAGAAAGAGTTCCTTTTCCGGTTCATACGATAAACTGGAGATCATGAATGCTTCCGATAATCCGTAGCCAATCGATAATGTTCCGTTTTTCATCGAAGCATAGAGCCTGTCGGCATCGGATTTTTTAAGTTGCTCGCCACCGGCCCATATATTGGTCACCTGCTGCCTGATCACATTCGCAAACGACGGATTCAGAAGGGCCCGAAGCAGAAAGGACGGGGTTCCTCCCACACTCTGCACCCGGTTTCGGGTCATACATTCCACCAGCCGGTCGACAGAGCCCATCTCTTCAGGCGTTGCAATGATCAGTGTCTTTTCATACGCGTTGAGCATAAAAACCATGATTGCCGAAACAACGGATGCAAAAGCGGGAAAAATCAAAAACGAATCCCGTTCATAGTACTCCTGCAGGATTCTGGCCGGATTGCCATGTGCCAGAAAAACTCTGTGATGAAGAGCAGTCCCTTTTGGTGTCCCTGTACTGCCGGATGTATAATAAATGGCTCCTTCGTCTTCTCCTTTGATGACCGGGAGCGGAATCTCCTGACAGTCTGTTCCCAGATACTCTAAAATCATTTCATCCGTGACCTGCAAAGAAACCTCAGCCTCTTCCAGAATCAGATGCATGCGCTCTGCCGGCCACTTCGTATCTGCCGCCACATAAACGCCCCCTGCGAGAAGGATTCCGTACATAGCCCGGACAATATGGATACTGTTTTTCACAGCCAGAAGGACCCGGTCTCCCTTCTGAATTCCCTGTTCCAAAAGACAGCG
The DNA here is from genome assembly GCA_900313265.1 of uncultured Lachnospiraceae bacterium. Classification (GTDB taxonomy): domain Bacteria; phylum Bacillota; class Clostridia; order Lachnospirales; family Lachnospiraceae; genus UBA3766. Next base: position 10,559 of record OMRN01000437.1, read on the forward strand.
AGCGATTTGCTTTGCGTCTGAGACAAGCTGGCTGTAAGAGATGGATTCTTTCCCGCAGATCAGGGCGGTGTGTTCGGATTCTTTCAATGCCAGCAGCCGGTCTGTGACTGTCTCTAAGATCCATAGCCTTCCACAGAGCAGACTCTGATCCCCGTCCGAAAGAATCTGCTCAATCATCCGGACAAACGACCGTTCAAGTATGCATATCCATTCTTCCGAAAACTGATTGGCATCATAACAGAACATACAGGTGAAACGCTCCTCTATGGTGTCAAAATACAGACAGAATCCCGTGGAAAGGTTATCATACGTTTCATCTCCAAGAAATGTGTAACCGGGACTCTTTTTTCGAATCACATCCATAATGGATGCTCCCTGAAAGTTATGAAAATTTAACAGATGGTCAAAAAAGCCTTCTTCGTTTCCAAGCTTCCTTCCGAGTTCCCCCGGAGACAGATATGCATACTCCCGGGAAATCAGAATCTGTTTCTGCACTCGTCTTGCCAGCGCACCGAAGAACTCGTCCTCTTTCACTTCCACCCGTACGGGAAACGCATTGATAAAACAGCCTGAAATCTGATTGATTTCTGCAACTTCCATGCTTCTTCCTGAAGATATCGTCCCGAAAACAATATCTTTTTTTCCGGTGTATCCTGAAAGAAGAATCCCCCAGAGAGTATGCAGAATACTGTTCAATGTTGCATTATATCGTCCCGGAAGCGCCTGGATGTCTTTCGTTTTTTCTTTCGAAAAAGAATGGACCAGGGTCCTCATGTCCATTTTTTTTCCGGAAGAAAGCCTGTTCGGAAGCGCAGTCATCTCTCCTTCTTTCAAAAGCTCTTTCCAATAGGACAGATCCTTCTCACAATCCCGTCCTTCCAGCCATCTCACATAATCCTGATAAGCTGCTTTCTTAGAATTACCGGTACACAGTTTCCCTTTCAGCAGACCGTCTAAAATCAGGTCCTTTCCCAGAAGGGCAAAGCTCTCACCGTCATCAATCAGATGCGGTCTCGAAACAATGAAGGCGCGGCCATTGTTCTTTGCCGCAAAAACAGTAATGCGAAGCAGAGAATCTTCCTCCGGGTCAAACCCGCGTGTACGATCTGCCTCGCAAAATGCATCAATTTCATCCGACAGCTCTTCTATCGTCTGATCCGGGCGGTGGATCAGTGTGACTTCCGGTTTCCGATCTTTTAAGACAACCTGAAACGGTGTTTTCATGCCGCGAAAGACAAATGCCGTTCGCAGGTTCTGTCTTTTCTTCACCAGGTTCAATAATAGTTCTTCTCCTGTCCCCGGCAGAGGCGGCGCCTCAAACTTGACCACATTCTGAAGAAAGAATACATCCGAAAACCGCTTTGTTACCTCCAGCATCCAGGCCTGTCCCGGGGAAAGAGGATAAATTGCTTCGATCTTATCGCCATATTTTTCAATAATCTTCCCGAGGCTTTCCGGATCCAGATTTTTCGACATGTATTGTATCTTATTTTTCATTTTCTCCATCTCTTATTTCATTTTTCTTATTACTTCCACAATTGAAAGAAGTGTAAGGAATTGATCTTTCAACCGAATGTGTCCCTTTTACTCTTCCTTTTTGTCTGAATCCGCGTTTTTAGAAGGATTGCCTGTCTCGTTCGGCCAGACCGGGTATACCGGATATGCCATCAACGGAACCGGTGCTGCCCACACGAAAGGCACGGTTCCCGGAAGTCCCGGAAGCGATGCCACCCCCGGAAATGACGCGGCATCCGGAGTCGGTGCTGCCTCTGCAAACGTGAAGGCTTCCTGGGGCGGAACGCACATTTTGTCCGACCCGGATACGGGAACAAAATAATACATCATCGGAACAGGAATGAAATAGCCTGCCTGCAACGGCGCTGCCCCCGGCTGCACGCCCGGAGAAGGCGGAATCCTGCCTGCTGCTTTTTTCTCTTCCTCATTGGATTTTTTTTCGCTCATGCCAATTTTTCCCCTGACATCTTCGACCCGGATCCCGAATTCAGTCATCGCTTTCTGAACCATCGGATCTGCCAGATATTTCTCTATTTCCTCGCCGGAAAGATTGCCGCTGATCACATCGGCAGGAATGTCAACCGGCTCCATTTCTTCTGCTGCCTCCACCAGTTCTTCCACCGTAGGCTGGGTATATAGTTTCAGCATATCCAGTTTCAGGCCGTATCCCGCAAGAGCGCTAACCAGCTGAACCCCTTTCATCGAGTCTCCGCCCACCTCAAAGAAATTGTCATCGTCTTTTACTTCGGCCACGTCAAATACCGTTTCCCATGCCTTGACAAACCGTTCTCTTTTCGTTTCTTCCATACGTTCTCCTTTAAAAAACATTTTTTTCTGTAAATAGCTATTTTCCACCTCTTTTTTCAAAACCTTTCATTTAGGAATTATAACACAAAAGATGCATTCCGTATATTTTTACACCTTGCCGGGTCAAAACGAAGGGCGTATTCAATTCTTCCTTTTGCTATCGGCAGGTATAAATGTGAAGAATCTTACTTTCTTCAGACGTGCTACCACAATTATGACAAAACCGTTAAACTTTATAAAAATGTCCGAAATGTATAAAAATAAACTGAAAGTGGATTTGGAAACAGCAAAGATACTTTCTAAGATGACAAGAGGTTATGCTTACGCCTTTCAGGAATTGGGTGTGCTGTACTTTAAGAACAAGTACAAAAAACCTGATGATGCCGAAGCAGAACTGAAGGCAGAGTTGTACGCTTACGCATATGAAAAAATATGGGATTTAACTGCTGTATTTGGAGAAACATCCAATCTGTGCAGAACTCTGCTCATGTATTTTCTTCCTTCGGTGCTTTCTTTTTTCCAAAAATCAAAACCTTACTGAATACGTAATTCAGTATCGTAACAAGGACAGCGGAAATAAAAATTTTGACGAACCAGTAGTGCACGTCTTCCACATCCATTCGGGAAAGGAAGGAAACCTTTTCGTGAAGGAAGTTACATAGAGGGAAAAAGATTCTCCAGACATTGATAAAAACAAACATAATCAATATGTCCAGAATCCATGTACTCAGACGGGAGCCGGCAAATCCGAAAAATTCTTTGAGAATATGCGGGTTGCTGCTTTTAAAAACCCATTTCCGGTTCAGCGGATAGGCAAACAGAACACCGACCACCCAGCCGATGGTATTGATAATAAAATTCTGGATTTTAATATCCGGATCCAGTCCCAGGAGCTTTGCGACAAAACAGGCACCCCAGGATACAATGGTTGTCAGCACGCCGACAATCAGGTATATGATAATTTCCTCGTATTTATTATATAATTCTTTCATTCTCTTTTCTTTCTTCTTTCTTCCGTTATAATCTGTCGTCGACTAATATAACGCATATCATTTCCTTTATCAAGGATGAATGGTTAAACCTTCGGTCTCTTATGATGAAGATCCTGAAAAACTATAATCCGATACTTCTACTTATTTGAATACGCGGTCTTAACGCTGACACCCTTCAGGTTGCCGATTTTTCCGGACAGGGCAGATACCACATCCTGCGGCGCATCCATCGCTACACTGATAACATTAATGTTTTTCTTTGCATAGGGAATGCCCATGCGCCCGATAATATACGATGCAAATTCATGCAGCAGATCGTTGATTCTCTCTGCCGCTTCGCTGTCTTCTACGATAATGGCAAGAAGCGCAACCCTTGTATTCTCTGTTTCCATGATGATTCCTCCTGATTCATCTTATGAAGTATGTCTCGATGAAATTCGAATTAACCATATAACTTTCACAAATTATATCGACTAATATAACTATCGCAAATTAACCCGACTAAAAAGTCGAATGCCCGCCTGAAAGTGCCCCCTGGGAAACGCAGGCGTAGTTGGTTACATCGAGGCTTTTCAGAACATCACATTGACAAACGGCTTCAAAAACGTCTAAACTGTTGTTGCGAGGTACCGCTTTAAGGCAAACCGGCTATGTTTCGCCGGGACGGGCAATCATTTCAAAAAGGAAACCGTATTGATACTCTCTCGCCGGCGGTCAGTAAAGGAAATTATTCATGTCCAAAAGCAGAAACGACAAAGAAGATTTATTAAATGCAGCAAAGCTGTTATTAACCAATCGTTTTATCCTTACCAAAAGGATGCATCGTTTCTATGCCCGCGAAACCTTCCGTCTGTATCATAAAAAATGGAAAAACGGCGTTTTGCTTGCCGGCATACTGACTGCGGGTGCAGGAATATTGCTGCTTACCATGCCGTCCTATTTTAAAATTGCCGGTGCTGTCGTTTTGCTAGCGGGACTTTATTTTATCTTTATGTCACAGTTCGGCTATCTTTACGGTGCCATGATTTCCTACCGGAATCTTACCGAAATGTTAGGCACTCCCCCGGAAATGTGTGTCCGTTTTTATCCGGCCTTTTTCAGTGTCAAAACCGGTCAGGCGGATTTAAACTTTGCCTACAAACAAATCACCAGACGGCTCGAATACGATGAAATGTCCATTCTCATCATCGGAAAGGGAAACACCATCGCACACGGTCAGATTATTGATAAAGCCGCCATGGAACCGAAAGACTTAGCAAAGTATTACGATGTTTTGGAACATGCCGGGATTCTTCCGGAGTAATATTAAATCCGTTTCAAAAATTGCTATTCCCGCATCAATTCTTCGAATTCAATAACTCATCCGAATCCATAACAATCGTAAACGGTCCGTCGTTTAAAAGCGATACTTTCATTTCGGCGCCGAATTTTCCGCACTCCGTCTTATAGCCCAGACTTCTGCATTTTTCCACGATATCATCATACATAGCGGATGCCTTCTCAGGATTGCCGGCACGGAAAAAGGACGGGCGGTTTCCTTTCTTGCAGTCCGCATAAAGCGTGAACTGGGAAATCAGTAAAAGTTCACCCTTCACATCATCAATCGATAAATTGGTTTTTCCGTTCTCATCGTCAAAAATGCGAAGCTTTAGCATTTTCTGAATCATTTTATCGGCAATCTCTTCCGTGTCTGTTTCGGCAATTCCGATTAAGACCATAAATCCGGGACCGATTTTACCGATTACTTCGCCTTCTACTTCTACCTGCGCATGTTCAACGCGCTGAATTACAAATTTCATTTTTTCCTCTTCTTCTGACATTCCGGCAATGGGGGTGTCACCCGTAACTGCCGTTTTTCATTTACCGGATTGTGAATTACGCAGATTTGATAATCTTACGGATTTCTTCCGCCGAATCCGCTGTATAATCGGCACCGGCCATTATTAAATCTTCCTTCTTTCCGAAACCGTATGTCACACC
>OMRN01000427.1 GCA_900313265.1 uncultured Lachnospiraceae bacterium
AAGGAAAATTCGATTATAACTTTACCGACACCTTCATGGGATTCCACTGCGGAAATACCTGCTCTAAGAAACTTGCTTCCTGCGAGATGAAGTATCAGAAGATTATGGCAAGAGCACTTCCGATTGAAGTAACGAACGGAACGCTGGAAGGCGATATCGCACCCGGAGACATTACGTTCTTCCGCCTTCAGTCCACTGCGGATACGCAGTTAAGAGCGTATCTTGCGGAAGGTGAAGTACTTCCGGTTGCCACCAAGTCCTTCGGCGGTATCGGCGTATTCGCAATTCACGAAATGGGCCGTTTCTATCGTCACGTGCTGATCGGAAAGAATTTCCCTCACCACGGAGCGGTTGCTTTCGGTCATTACGGAAAGGCTCTTTACGAAGTATTCAAGTATATCGGAGTACCGATTGAGGATATCAACTATAACCAGCCTGCATCGCAGCTGTATCCTGCGGAGAATCCGTTTAAGTAAAAATACCCTTGGGTGCCTGTCACTTTTGGGTCAAAAGTGACAGGCACCCAAGAAGGAAATGAAGGAAAAGTGACAGGCACTCATAAAAACGAAACAATGCCGGACACCGGATATGGTGTATCGGCACTGTTTTTTTGCTCGAATGAAGAAGATTACAAATGCAGAGCGACAAAAATGCATTTAGTTGGAAATGAGCATTCCTTCGACGATACATTTTCCGTCTTAATATATCCGTCATATTTCCGAACGATTCCGTCGATTATTTTCATTCCGTATCCGTGTTCTTTTCGGTTCTTAGGAGGAGGGGAGAAGCGAATTTCGGTGGAATAACGGTTTGTTAAGTAAAAACAGAGAGTTCCCTTTTTCTCATAGACTGAAAAATCTATTTTCCGCGTGTCATCCGGAAGGGTGGAAACGGCTTCCAGTGCGTTATCCAAAAGATTGGAGCACAGTGTAACCAAATCGTAATCGGTAATTGTTACATCGGATGGGAGAGTCAGCCGGTATTCCAAGTCCGTCATCTGCTCCTTCGCTGTTTGCGCTTTGATGGATAAAAGGGAGTCCAGGACCGGATGCCCGGTATATTCCTGAAAACTTAACTCTTTTGATTTGTCCAGTATTTCATCTGTAAGAGTGAAGATTCGTTTTACATTTGCAATATTTTCTTTCGGCGTTTCATTGATGGAAGTCTCAATAACAGAAAGATGATTTCGAATATCGTGTCTTAGGATTGCGGTTTTCTGTATCAATATGGTCAGGTTTTTATGATTTTCATACGTCCTTTTGCTTTCTTCTTCAATATTTTGAAGTTGTTTTTTGAAGGTGGATTTGTCCTTCAGATACAGAATTAAAAGCAGGACAAAGAGAGTGGCCGGTAACGAAAGGGGCCCGATGATTCCCTTAAATACAGAGTATGTAGCCTGAAATCTTCCGCCTTCGGTAGAAAAGTCCCAGAAGATGATGACTGCCATCGGAATCAGGGAAATAAGAAATACGGTGTTGGCAAGCCATTTGCGGGAAATAATCTTTTGCCAGATGGAACGGATATAAATACTTAAGGCAACTTCAATCATATTCATAATAAAGTAGACCGGTATTAAAGGCAGTGCGGAAAGCTCGGAATCACAGCGAATCGGATGCGGATTCTTGAAAAAGAGCATGGAACATACCCCAATCGGAAACTCAAGCAGAATCCCGGACAGATGGCCTACAATAAAAAAATTCAGCCAGTTTAATACAGGGTTTCCTTCCGTCCAGAAGATAAGCGGAATAATACATAGAATATGTGAAAGATAAAACCACCACGGAGTAGGCTCTTCTCCGGTAGGGAAATAGTTAATGGATATCATAAATAAAACCATTGCCATCAAAATACTCATAACGGATAACAGACATACAGCTTTTTTCCCTTTTTTAAAGCGAATATCAAAAAAAGCCATCATGATGAGCATGGAATCATATGAAAAATAATACATAAAAATAAACAGATTGTGCATGGTTTATCCTTTAATGTTATTTTGCGGAAACGATGCCGGGCATTAAGTGTTTAAAGAATGCTTCTTTCACCTGCTTTTTCCTGGATCTTGATACGGGAATGACGGTGCCGTCGGAAAGCGTGAGGCTGTTTTCGCTTAACTTAGATGTATCGTAAAGATTTACGATATAGCTTTTATGAGCGCGAATAAAATACTCCGGAAGAAGGGAATGAAACTCATCCAGTTTTGCATAGGTATCGATGATTCTGTCACGGGTATGGATATGGATAATTCGCTGTTCACTTTCCAGATACAGAATTTCGCCTTCATTGATTCGTACAATTCCGGATTTGACACTGCTTACGGATATGTATTTTTTCTCATCTTCTTCTATTTTATCCAGTACCGAATGAATGGCATTTTTTAAATGATGGTTGCTGATGGGTTTATACAAAAGCCCGTCGGGATTTGCACGGAAAATATCGGAAAGGTAT
>OMRN01000426.1 GCA_900313265.1 uncultured Lachnospiraceae bacterium
AAATAAAGGATGAAACTGACGAAGAAATAAAAGATGAAACCGATAAAAAAATAATGGATGAGTCAGATAGAGAAAAAAATGAGGATTCCACCGACGAAAAAAAGTAAAAGAGAAGGTATAATTTGTTTAATTATCAAAAAATGTTTGTGAATTATATGTGAAAAAGGTTGTCTGCAATTCCGAATATGTATAAAATAGGCACATACCGAATTCTTCGGTATGTGTTTTCTTTTTGGCGGTTCGCCGGATTTTCAAAAACACTTTTTTATAAATGACAAAACAAAGGAGGTGTTGCCGTTGCGGGTTTGATCATTCTTTCCGTTTTGACTGAGGATTATTAAAAAATATAAAAAACAGGTTGACAAATACGAACATTTGTTTTATTATTAAAAACAGAACGAATGTTCATGCGTAAAGGAGACAAATTATTATGGAAAGAGAAGAGAAATTAAAAGCGCTGGATGCGGCATTATCCCAGATTGAAAGACAGTTCGGTAAAGGAGCGGTTATGAAACTTGGGGATCCGGCATCTACAATGAATGTTGAAACCATCCCGACAGGTTCTTTAAGCTTGGACATTGCGTTGGGGCTCGGAGGAGTTCCCAAAGGACGTATTGTGGAAATCTTCGGACCGGAATCTTCCGGTAAAACAACCGTAACGCTTCATATGATTGCAGAAGTACAGAAAAGAGGCGGAATTGCCGGATTTATCGATGCAGAACATGCCCTGGATCCCGCATATGCGAAAGCGATCGGCGTGGATGTGGATAATATGTATATTTCACAGCCGGATAACGGCGAACAGGCGCTCGAAATTACCGAGACCATGGTTCGTTCCGGTGCCATTGATATTGTTGTAGTAGACTCGGTGGCTGCTCTTGTTCCAAAGGCAGAACTCGAAGGAGATATGGGAGATGCTCATGTCGGCCTTCAGGCAAGACTGATGTCCCAGGCTCTTCGTAAACTGACCGGTGCCATCGGCAGAAGCAATTGTACGGTGGTTTTCATTAACCAGCTTCGTGAAAAAGTCGGAGTTTTCTATGGAAATCCGCAGGTTACCACCGGAGGTAACGCACTTAAGTTTTATTCCTCCGTACGTATGGAAATCCGTCGCGTTGAACAGTTAAAATCCGGCGGAGACATTATCGGAAACCGTACCCGTGCAAAAATCGTCAAGAATAAGATTGCTCCTCCGTTTAAAGAGGCGGAATTTGATATTATGTTCGGCGAAGGCATTTCCTTTGAGGGAGATGTGCTGGATCTGGCTACCGAAATCGGTGTCATTCAGAAAAGCGGTGCATGGTATGCCTATGACGGTAACAAAATCGGCCAGGGCAGAGATAATGCAAAGACCTATTTAAAAGAAAACCCGGATATCTGCCGTCTGGTGGAACAAAAGGTCAGAGAACACTTTGGCCTGCTTGGAACCGCTTCCGAAACCGATTCGGAAGAAGGAACTACGGAAACAAAGAAAACTTCCACCCGTAAGAAAGGTACCATTGCCGATGCAGCTGAGGTAGAGTAATTATACCGAAAGGAATAAACAGTTATGACCGTTACCGGACTGATTCCGAAAAACAATAAGAAAATAACGGTTTTTATTGATGAAAAAATCGCCTTTGTGTTATACAAAGGCGATTTCAACAAATATCATATTTCCGAAGGCGAAGAAATACCGGAAGAGGATTACGATGAAATTATGCATCGTATTCTGCCTAAAAGAGCTTTGGACAGGTCTTATAAATTATTGCTTAGCAGGGATTATACAGAGCGGCAGCTGAAAGAAAAACTATTTTCGGATGATTATCCCGAAAACATTATCGACGATACCATTCAATTATTAAAAGAACAGAAATATATCGACGATCGCCGCTATACCGAAAATTATATTTTCTGGCAAAGTAAAAAGAAGAGCAGACGCCGACTTATGGCGGACCTAAAGCAAAAGGGAATTAAAGAAGAGGATGCATCAGCCGTTTATGAGATGCTTCTTGAACAAAACGATATTGATGATGAAGAAGTTCTGATTCGTAATTTTTTGGATAAAAAGAAGATTGTTCCGGGTGAATTATCCTATGAGGAGAAAGAAAAGATTACGGCAATGCTTCTTAGAAAAGGATTTTCTTTTGATGCGGTAAAGCATATTTTAAACGGTCGGGAATATTGATTTCGGCCAAGTTATAGAACCGATTATTCATGTTTTACAATATCTTGTGTTTAAACCATGGTCTTTTGTCTTGACATAACAATTCTCATTCGATAAAATAAGAATGTTGTAATGTAGATAATTGGGGCAAAATGTCCAAATTAATACTTGTTCTATGAAAACTAAATAAGGAGGTGCTCCTGCAATGGGCAATATTAGCTTACCTGTTTTGCTGATTTCCGTCATTGCAACGTTAATCATCTCCGCAGCGGTATCCGCTCTTATAACTTATTCCGTTTATAAGAAAAAAGTGGAAAAACAGATCGGAAATGCCGAGGATAAGGCGAGAGAAATCCTGGATGAGGCATTGAAGACAGCGGAAGCAAAGAAAAGAGAGGGACTGCTTGAAGTCAAAGAGGAATCGATTAAGGCCAAGAATGAACTTGATCGTGAAATCAAAGACCGAAGAGCGGAAGCACAGCGCTACGAAAGAAGAGTCCAGCAAAAGGAAGAAAGTGTTGAAAAGAAACTGGATGCACTTGAGAAGCGCGAAGCAAGTTTAACGGCAAAAGAAGAGGATTTGGCAAAAAAGAAGGAAGTAATTTCCAAGTTAAACGAGCAAAGGTTGCAGGAACTGGAACGAATTTCCGGATTAACCTCTGAACAAGCAAAAGATTATCTGTTAAAAATTGTTGAAGACGATGTAAAACATGAAACTGCCGTTCTCGTAAAAGAAATGGAGAACAAGGCAAAAGAAGAAGCGGATAAGAAAGCGAAGGAATATGTTGTGAATGCCATCCAGAAATGTGCGGCAGACCATGTTTCCGAAGTTTCCATATCTGTTGTACAGCTTCCCGGCGATGAAATGAAAGGAAGAATCATCGGTCGTGAGGGTCGAAATATCAAAACTCTCGAAACGATGACGGGTGTTGAACTTATTATTGATGACACTCCGGAAGCTGTTGTTTTATCAGGCTTTGATCCGATTCGAAGAGAAGTGGCAAGAATTGCTCTTGAAAGGCTGATTGTAGACGGTAGAATTCATCCCGCAAGGATTGAGGAAGCTGTCGAAAAAGCCAGAAAAGAAGTGGAAGTTGCCATGAAAGAAGAGGGCGAGGCAGCATGTCTGGATGTCGGCGTTCACGGAATTCATCCCGAACTTGTAAAACTTCTCGGTAAGATGAAATTCAGAACCAGCTACGGACAGAGTGTGTTAAAGCATTCCATCGAGGTGGCGCAGTTATCCGGTCTGCTTGCTGCAGAACTGGGGCTTGATGTGAGAATCGCCAAACGTGCGGGTCTCCTTCATGATATCGGTAAAGCCGTGGATCACGAAATGGAAGGCTCTCATGTCCAGCTTGGTGCAGAACTCTGCCGTAAGTATAAAGAGTCTGCTACTGTAATCAATGCCGTAGAAGCGCATCACGGAGATGTAGAACCGGCATCGCTGATTGCATGTATCGTTCAGGCTGCGGATGCGATTTCCGCCGCAAGACCGGGTGCAAGAAGAGAAACACTTGAAACATATACAACACGTCTTAAACAATTAGAAGATATCGCCAATGGATATAAGGGCGTTGAAAAATCATTTGCTATTCAGGCCGGCCGCGAGGTTCGTGTAATGGTAGTTCCTGAGCAAATCACGGATGACGATATGGTATTGCTTGCCCGCGATATTTCCAAGCAGATTGAAGATGAACTGGAATATCCCGGACAGATCAAAGTCAGCGTAATTCGTGAATCCAGAGCTGTGGATTATGCAAAGTAAAATTTATGCCGGTGGCGATTAAACGCTGCCGGCATTTTTTTGTTCGACACTGCATTTGACGGCCAACGTGTCAATCGAGCGATTCCTGCTCGATTGCGCGATTGCACGATAGACTTGTAGGGAGCGGATTTAAAGGAGGAAAGTGAAAGTGGAGCATTATAAGAGGAT
>OMRN01000422.1 GCA_900313265.1 uncultured Lachnospiraceae bacterium
ATCTCATGGGAAATCGCATCAAAATAAGGACGCGTGGCTTCGAAATTTTTCCTTGCCTTCCGAAGCTTTGTCGAAGAAATCATGTACATGGCCGTGGTTATTTTACGCGTATCCTGTACACTCTTTATGCGGTTTCTGATTTCTTTGATGCTGCCCATTTATCGTTTGTCCTTAACTTCCCGTCTGCCGCTTACTTTCTTTACGGTCCGTTTATCCGGAATATCTTATCCGGAATATCTCATCCGGCATTTCTTTTCGACAGGAATTCTACCGCCGTACTGATGATTTCTTTCCTCAGTTCATCGGAAAGGCCTTCGCTTCCGCCGATGCGGTCCGCCAAATCCGGACGGTTTTTCTCAAAGTACACAAGCATTTCTTCCGTTACCCGGTTGATTTCCTTTTCGGGCACGGGAATAAAGAGCCGGCCCATGGCACAGACGAGAAGGATGACTTCCTCTTCTCCGCAGTAAGGATGGTACTGTTTCTGGCGAAGCAGACGCATCAACCCTTTTCCGTAAAGAAGCTGGTTCTTCGTGGCCTCGTCCAGATCGGAAGAAAACTGGGTAAATACTTCCATTTCACGGAACTGTGCCAGATCGAGTCGCAACGTACCGGTCGCTTTCTTCATGGCTTTGGTCTGGGCATCGCCGCCCACACGCGAAACGGAAAGTCCGACATTTACCGCCGGTCTCTGACCTTCAAAGAAAAGTGCACTCTCTAAGAAAATCTGTCCGTCGGTAATGGAAATGATATTCGTCGGAATATAGGCCGAAACATCTCCGGCCTGGGTTTCCACAATCGGAAGCGCCGTCATGGAACCTCCACCTAAATCGTCGCTTAAATGTGCCGCCCTCTCAAGAAGTCTCGAATGCAGATAAAATACATCACCCGGATATGCTTCACGTCCCGGGGAACGGTCCAGCAAAAGACTTAAGGAACGGTAGGCAATGGCATGTTTGGACAGATCGTCATAAACAATTAAAACATCCTGTCCTTTATGCATGAAGAATTCCGCAAGCGTACATCCCGCATAAGGCGCGATATACTGAATCGGTGCCGCATCCGATGCGGATGAGCTGACCACGATGGTATATTCCATGGCCCCGCGGCTTCTTAAATTATTCACAAGCTGTGCCACGCTCGATGCCTTCTGTCCGATGGCCACATAAATACAGATGACGTCCTTGCCTTTCTGGTTGACAATCGTGTCTAAGGCAATCGCCGTTTTTCCGGTCTGACGGTCTCCGATAATAAGCTCTCTCTGACCGCGGCCGATGGGAAACATCGAATCGATGGCCAAAAGTCCCGTTTCCATGGGACGGTTTACCGGCTGACGCTCGATAATTCCGGGAGCCGGACTTTCAATCTGGCGGTAGTTCTTGGCTTCGATAATTCCGCCTCCGTCGATGGGTTCTCCCAAAGGATTCACGACACGTCCGATAAAATCATCACTGACGGGAAGTCCTGCGGTTTTTCCGGTACGGTAAACACTGCTGCCCTCTAAAATCGGGGCTTCATCGGAGAAAAGAATGCATCCTACCTCATCCCTTCTCAGTTCCATAACCATTCCCCGGATACCTTCGGAGAAAATCAGGATTTCTCCGTAAGTCGCATTTACCAGACCTTCGACGGTGGCAATTCCGTCACCGACGGTTAATACCGTTCCGACTTCTCTTGCGATGGCCTGCGGTGTCCAGTCGTGGACCGTTTCCTTCATTAAAGGAATAACATTGTCCGTTTTGGCCACAAGTTCGGTTAATTTCTCACGAAGCTGTTCAAACTTTCCTTCCTTGCTCCAGTCATATACGTCATTTCCGATTTCCAGACGGAAACCGCCGGGAAATTCCTTGGATTTGACCCAGCTTACGGTAATCTCTCTTTCGTATTTGTCGGAAAGAAATTTAACGAATCCTTCCATCTGGGCATCCGTCGGAGCCTGCGCCGAATACAGATATGCTCTGGAATTATTGTTTAAACTACTCATTCTTAGCGTTTCCTTCCGCACTCTTTAAAAATTCATCATAGCTCTTGGACACATCTGCGGAAAGTACAATTTTCTCCGTAGCGGTCGTTACGATATCCGCAATCTCCTGCTGGGCTTCGGCAATGATTTTATCGTGCTCGATTTCGCCTCTCTTCTTTGCGGCTTCCAGAATGCCCGCCGCTTCCGTCTTGGTCTGCTCGAGCATCCGGGTTCTTTCTTCCGCGGTCTTTGCTCCGGCCTCTGCCTTCATTGCGGAAATCTCTTCTTCCGCACCGGCGATTTTTCCTTCGTATTCGGCCTTGATTCTCTCGGCTTCATCCAGGGCGTTTTTCGCATCGTCACGCTGCTTTTTATAACTTTCCTCTCTCTTGTCCATAAAATCTTTCACGGGCTTGTAAAGGAAGAAAAACAGTATACCGAACAGAATTACAAAATTCAGCAAATGCAGAAGAATCTGCTGCCAGTCAATATTTAAGGGTAAATTCATTTCTAAAATCCCCGCTTTCCATTACTTTCATCCGTTTCCGGCAATCCGGTAAATACATTGCTCAAAAATCGCATCATTACAATACGAAGATAATCATGATGGTAACAACAAGTGCGTAAATAACGGCCGTCTCGATAAATACCATACCGAGCATCCAGAGGGACTGGATTTTTCCGCTGGCTTCGGGCTGACGGGAAATACCTTCCACGCTCTTTGCAACGCCGATACCCATGGCAAGCGCGCCGACTGCTGCCGGAATCGCGATGGCAAGTGCTGCTGCCAGTGCCTTTACCGCCGTGGTGGAAAGATGGGATCCGCCCTCTTCAAGAGAAACAACCGTTGCTTCCTCCGAAACTTCTCCTCCTTCTTCCGCGAATGCCTTCATCGGAAGGAGCGCCACGCCGGCGAACATAAGAACGATGGATAATACTGCAAGAATTTTTGTTACTTTTTTCATTTGGATACCTCCGGGGTGATTATATTGTTTATGCTTTGGTCTTTGTCTTTGCTTTCTTTATTTTTCTGTTTCTTTTTCTTCTTTTCTTTCGGAGGTGCTTTCTCCGATACTTCCCCGTAGAACATGGAAACAAGAAGCGTCAGTACGTATGCCTGTATCAGCGCATGAAGCAGTGTGAAGAGCACGCCTACCAAAACGGGAAGAACAATACTTAAGGTCATATAGTAATAAACCAGTTCCGTTACCAGTGCGCCGCTAAGGAGCGCTCCGAAAAGACGGAAACTCATGGACAGCGGAAGCGAGAATTCCTTAAGGCCTCCTAAAAGTCCCTTGATTCCGTTATTGAAAAGTCCTCCGAGAAGAATGAAAAGATAGGAGGTGCAGCCCATGCAGATGGCTCCGTTTATATCGGATAAGGGGGCCGGAAGCGCCACGCTTGCACCGCTTGTCGTAACGGCCTGGAAACCGAAGAGTTCAAAAATCGTCCCAACAAAGATATACACGCCCGCCGTAAAAATATAGGCGCTTAATAAATCGTTTTTGTGAGGGGAATTCGTCTTTGCCAGATTCCGGAAAAGTCCCACGATGGTTTCCAGAAACATCTGGAATTTTCCGGGAATTTCCGTAAAACGCGGGATGACGAAAATCCGGATAATCAGGCAAAACACACCGATAATTCCGGTTACCGTGAAGGCGGAAATCAGACCCGGGTTCACCGTAAGTCCGAACAAATCCACTTTCATCGTCTCATGCATAACCGCATCGCGCATGGTCTCCGACAGACTCTCGGGTCTTGGTTTCGGAGTTCCGAGAAGAATAATTCCCGCAAGCAGAAAAGTTACCACCACAAAAAAGAATACGATACAAATAATCCTCTTTTTCCTGCTCATTTTGAGTGTCCTTTCAAGCCGGTTTTTATATTTTCTGAATGATGTATTTATAAATGGGATTTCCCATGGCGGAGAATTTCTCCTCGTATTCGGTCATTACGTTGTTTTCGTTCATCACCGCATCGTGATGCAGATCCCTGGTAATACCGATAATCTTCCACGGTTCGCCCTCTAACTCGGAAACGGCAAAATCGAATAAATCCACATTATCCGTTTTAAATTCAATCCGGCCGTCTTCGGTTAAAATTTCATAATATTTCCG
>OMRN01000421.1 GCA_900313265.1 uncultured Lachnospiraceae bacterium
GTATCCTTTCCCATCGAGGCTTCCTGCATCCTTGCAAATGCTCCGGTCGGATCAGACGTCTTCTGTCCCACTTCGACACCGTCAATATTGAAAAAGCCTAGTTTCCCCATATTGTCAAACTTAAAATACGGACTCTTCGAAACACTTCGAAGCGTGTTCGTTCCCACATCTCCGAAAAGATTCGCATCCGGCTCCTCACCGATTCCGAAACTGTCCAATACCACCAGAAATACTCTCTTCATAAGCTTTCCCCCATTTTTTGCCATCGTTCAACCTTTACGACTGAATAATTTCGATAACTTCACCGATATATAAATCGTGTTCCGCATCTTTGCTGTAAAAACTTTTTGCATCTTCGTCCAAAATGTTTTTCGGATCCATTCGCTGTTTGAAAATCTTCCGGCAAAGAAGTGTTACTTCCGCCTCCTTAAAGGTAACCGACTCTCCCACTTCCTTTGCCACAAGCCCGGAACCGGTGATTTTGTCCATATCCCTGCCGGATTTTGATCCGAGTACCGCAAGCGTATTTCTGTATTCTTCCGGGAAAAAGCTGACTGTAAAATAGTCTTCGCTGTCCATAAAATCATGGGTATACCGGCTGGTCCGGACATATACCGAAACCACGGGTTTGCTCCACAGAGTGCCCATTCCGCCCCAGCTGATTGTCATCGTGTTGAACTTTCCCATTTTTCCGGCCGTTAAAAGTGCCCATTTTTTGTCAAACTGATCAAAAATATTCGTATTCAGTTCCATGATTATACCTCCTTAGTTCCTTATTTCCTGTTCATCTATCTCAAGAGTTACCAGATACTGCCTGACATACTCTTTATATAATTCCGGTTCCGTGAGAACGGACTGTGCATGTCCGGCCCCGGGAATGATATAGATTTCTTTGTATCCTTTCGTTCTTGCTGCCATGTCTTCCGAGTTTTTAGGAAGAATGAAGGTATCGTTTTCACCATGTAAGAAAAGAACCGGTATCTCATTTTCATCTAATGAGTCAATCGGACGCATTTCCTTGATAGCATAATGATAACGAATCTTTCCCGTGACATTTGCAATGTCAACCAGCCCGGTCGGCAAATGTGCATTCCGGTATCCTTCCTTCAAAACGTTCTCTATATCCGAAAAACCGCAGTCCGCCACAACAAAATCCACCTCCGGCATATACTTTAAGGACGTTATTGTCGTTGCGGCACCCAGCGATTCTCCGTGAAGTCCTAAAACCGTAATGTCAGGATATCGTTCCCTCGTATCATCCACAAGACACTTTAAATCCTTTCCTTCACGCACTCCGTAAGTGGTAAATGTGCTTTCATTTTCGCCATGCCCGCGTAGATCGTATATGATACAGTTAAATCCCAAATCCAGATACATTGGCACATACTTTAAAGATCCCATACGATTATCCGTATAGCCATGCGACAGGATTATATACTTTGTTGTGGGGTTTGGATTTTTCAGGAACTGTACATGCAGTTCATAATCCTCGAAACCCTTTACGGTATAATCCGTTTTCTCAAGATCTTGATAAAATGAAGTATCGTAGTGATCCGTCTGCCAGTCAAAAGCTTCTTTAAGCGTCTGCCTGTTTCCCGTCATAATAAACGACGGAAGCCAGAATGCAAATGCGACAAAAAACACCAGCAAAACTCCGAGAATAGCTGCTATAACGATTAACATCCGTTTTCTTTTCCTTTTCAAAAGAAATGCTCCTTACGTATAGGTTGCACACCACATCATGCTTTTATTGAAACAGGAAACAGTTCCCTACAAAAACCTTACCACGCCCGTTCCATAATCTCAATCAGTTTCTGACCGATGTTATCTAGATCCTCCTTCTCGGAAATGGTGATGATCTCCAACTGCTCTCCGCGAAGAACGTAACTATCGTAATTTTTGGCGGTGGTATCCGTCACCATGACGAGCACTTTCTTATAGCCGATTCCGAACTGGTTTGCGAGGCTGTCGAGAATCAGATAGAAATCTTCGTCGGGACTTTTCGCGGATTTGCATTCGACGATAATCGAACGGTAATCCTTTGTAAGCACACAGTCGAGTTCGTTCGAAACCTCGCCGTTTTCCCATTTAAATTGATAGCCGGTCTGGACATCGTCGAAATATGCGGTTCTGCAGGCTTCGAAATAGACATAGGTTTCCAAAAGTTCGCCGGACTTCGCAAAAATTGATTTCACCTTCCGGTTGCGGAATATAACACGGATTTTTCCCTTTTGCGAAGTGGTTTTCAGTTCAATATACCGTCTGCTTTCCATCGCACGAATCATTTTAATGATTACCTGCTGCTCTTTGGTTAAATCAATGCCCTTCTCACTTCCTCTTTCGACGACTTCCACGATTTTGGAAATTGTCGTGCCATCTTTCGACGAATTCTTTCCGTTCTGTCCTTTCGTTCCGGTAAGTTCGATTTCAACAGCATCTGCTCCGCCGGTTTTAAAAATATCGCAAAGCTGTGTCCAGCATCTCGCACACAAGGCAAAGTCTTCTTCTCCGATTGCATCACCGTTAAAAATCTTCCAGTAATACGAATATGCTCCCGCCACACCGGGATAATTAAACTGTTTGTCATGTGCATTGAAAAGTGCAAACATATCCTCCACCTGAAGGAAAGACGTAATCCGCATATACTGCAGGTATTCGCAGCCGCGACAGTTCCGGAAACATTTTTGATAGCTGTCGAATTCAAAATACGGATACCGGGCACTGACGTGGTTAATAAGCTGTGCGTTCAGCATGGAAGAACGGCTGATTGGAACGGAGCCGTCAAAATAATCGATGCCGCTGTCCTTTATTGCCTCAGCAACCGTCTCTCCGAGGTTTTCATCCGTATAAACATGAAGCGAATGCCCCTGAATAATTTCCTCCTTCATAGCAATATTGATCTTCTTTTGAAGTTTGTTACGCAGATTTCTGTCTTCCGGAGTATCCCGGAAGAAAAGTTTGATATCTATATCGCAGGTTTTCCCACGGTAATTTAAGTAGTTCCGGATGGCCCGGATTTTTGCCTCAAAAACCCTGGAATTCGACTGTTTCTCGCAAAGATACAGATATGTAACCTTATTGGCATAAAGAGCCGTCAGTGAAGCAACACTTGTAAAGAAATCATCATTATTCCCTCTCACACAACTTGCTTCTCCCATGGGCATGCAGATATGAATATCGTTCTTCGCCGTCAGAATATACGGAATACTTCGAAGCAGGGAAATGTCAAATTCCTTATAATCCCTGTACTGAATGCATTCCAGGACCGGAAACAGTTCCTTTTTGATTTGTTCCATCAGTTTTTCCGCACCCGCCCGGTCTTCTTCGGACAGTTCGTATAAACTTTTCTTTAAGTCTTTCTCATATGTTTCGAACTGGCCGGCGTACGGCGTATTTCCGCCTAAAATATTCTCAATACAGAAATTATAACGATCATAATCTCTTTTTACCTGTTCCGGCGAGTTGTCGGATTTGCATATTCCGTGAAGTGAACGGTAGGGTTCAACCTCTTTTGGTTTATCTCCGATTCTTGCTTTAATCCTCTTCGTTGCTGTAAGCATCGCACGGTGAAGTTCGATGGACAGACGGTCCAAATCATCAAGCCCGTCCGTCGGCACACTCGAATCATCCCAGTTTGCCCGGTCCTTAAAAATCCCGTCAAGAAGCGGTGTCGCTTCCGTACTTCTCGCTACGCAGGGATGCATAATCAAACGGCCGTTTTCATCTGTTTTCTTTAACGATGCCCGTTTAATACATTTATCATATTCTTCAAATCTGTCCGGGTTTGTAATTCCCGAAACGCCGAATGTTACTTTTTCAAGAATCCATCTGCGGTGTTCCAGGCAGGCCATTTTTCCGAGTATTTCCGTTACACCGGAATCCGCCTCCTCTTCTTTTGACAGAATCTCATGAAATACAGCTGCCGCCTTGTAAGGATCTGTTTCCTTAATTCCGATGCTTCGAAGTTTATAGGGGATGGATAAAACAAATGCCGCCGATGAATTGCGGTTATACGGATTCTCATAGCGTTTTACGGCATTCTCATAATCCATGTTTCCCGGACCTTCCCAGGTTAAATGCGTATTCAGCGCCATCCTTTGTAATTCGCCGATGGGGGATGTTTTATCTGATGCTTTATCTAAGGTTTCATTTGCCTCTTCGTATTCCGCATCATCTGCTTCCCTGCTGATTTTTACCTCGATGGCATCATTCACAACATATGCCGCAATGCAGTTTTCTTTTGCTGAAATGATATATCGGGTTGCGGCTTCTTCATTGTATTGATCATCTCCGCAGGCTGCGAAAAAATAACGACAGTCGGCATTGTATTCATCAATATTTCCGGGGATATCATCGAAAATCAGGGTGGCATATGCTTCGATATTTTTCTCCGGTATGTTTTCCTCACCGGGTACGCCGGCATTTGATCGATTATCAATAATCCGAATAAAATCCTTAAGCGCCGGACGCTCTTTTAAATATGCCTCTTTCGTCTCCTCATCAGCGATGCACCAGCAAACGACCAGATCTTTATCCGCCATCTGTCCGATCTGGAGAACGGCGTCCACAAACAGGCGTGCATAATCCCCGTCACCCACTACCAGCAGTTTCATTTCATTCGCTTCATCGCATCGGTTATACAGCGGATGCCGGAATAAAAGCCCGTACACGTTCTCTATGATTTGGATTTTATCTGTCTCAGCCATGAATGATCCCTTCCTTACTCCTTCCAATACTTATCAAGCCGATATTTATATTTCCCTTGTGTGATTTTTCCGTACTCGATTGCCTCCACGGGGCAGTTCGACATACAGGCCATGCAGTGCGCACAGGAATCGTTCCACACCGGCCTTTTGTCGACGATTGAGATGTTGTTTAAAGGGCAAAGCCTTGCACATTTACCGCAACCGATACATGCATCCGTGGAATAAAAAGGCTTCGCAGTATGTTTGTGTTTTACCCAGATCGGATTAAACGGATAAGTAATGATTTTCTCAAAATACGTTAGACGTCGAAGCTTAATACGCTCTCCGTTCTTAATCTGCGCCGCTACTTCGGGAACATGCTCGTAGGACTCTTTAATACGCTCAATATTCTGCTCTTCCGGCAAAAGCGGATATCGTCTGCTGAGCGGATAATTTCGCGGCATGCGAAACTCCGCACGCCCACGGTAATTCATGCCTTTGTGCGTGGCGATTTTTCTCCCGAGTGCCGCCGCAATTCCCGCATATCCTCCGCTCGTAAATACAAAGTACATATCCCTGCTCCCGGTCAGTTCCAACTGCTCGATAAACTTTGCAAAAAACCTCGGCATTTCGCAGACATAAATCGGTGAGCAAATCACAAACGGCCGCTCAGAATGAATCTCCGATGTATCATTCGCCTTGATGCGCGGCAGAAGATTCATCACCTCGTCATCAATCTGCGCCGCAAGTTCCTTCGCTATGAACTCCGTATTTCCTGTTGCGGAAAAGTATAATACCATATATCAACCCTCATTTCATCGCATGATATAATTCCTTACAATGCCGGAATTTAATATAACACCCGGAACTTCTATCACGCTCTGAATTTCTTAAGCAGTCCCTCCTGCAAAACCTGAGAACAGTTGATTCCTCTCTTCTCAGCCAGATTTGCCATCCATGCCGGCAAAGACACATTCTTCCTTACGGCTCTTGTATCCGTATTCGCGCGATATTCGATTGTGTCAATCGAAATGACAGAAAGCATATCCTCTTTTGAATGCTTTATTTTACTTTGTTCGGTTGGATTATTAATGGGCAAATCCCGGTCTTCTGCTGCTACCAGCCAGGCTGAAGCCGCGTCGGTTATCTGCTCTATCGCATCAAAAATTGTTTTTCCGGACGTTACGCACCCCGGCAGGTCCGGCACACTTGCCAGTACTTTATTCCCATCCATGGATAAAACTGCTGTATATAAATATTTCATTTTACTCACCGGCCTTTCTATACATTTCGATTTATATCCGTTCTCTCGTAGAAGTTTTATTGCTTTTCTTCTTGTATTCACATTTTTCCTCCTTATAGTTTATACACAATTTTACACAATGTCAATTGTAAAAAGAAAATCTTCATCGTATCAAAAACAATAAAAAAAGTGCCTGTCACTTTTATCCCAAAAGTGACAGGCACCCGGTATATCTTTACTTATTTCTTATCTGCGGGAACGTCCTTGATGGAGAAGCTCATTCTTCCCATCTTATCCTTGCCTAAGCAGATTACGGTTACATTGTCGCCGAGGGTTAATACATCTTCGACATGCTCGATTCTCTGCTTTGCAATCTTGGAAATGTGAACCATTCCTTCCTTGCCCGGTGCGAATTCAACGAATGCACCGAAGTCTTTGATGGAAACAACTTTGCCCTTAAAGATCTGGCCTTCCTCGAAATCGGTTACGATGGTCTGGATCATTTCGACTGCCTTGTCCATCTTCTCTTTCTCGGTACCGCAAACGCTTACTGCACCGTCATCGGTAATGTCAATCTTGACATCACAACGGGAAATAATCTCGTTAATAACTTTTCCGCGCTGTCCGACAACCTCACCGATCTTCTCGGGATCAATCTGAATCTGAATAATCTTCGGAGCGTAAGGTCCGACTTCTTTACGAGGCTCGGCAATGGCCGGCTTCATGCAGTTATCCATGATGTAAAGTCTTGCTTCACGACATCTTGCAATAGCACCTTCCACGATGGGACGGGTAAGACCGTGAATCTTGATATCCATCTGAATAGCGGTAATACCTTCGGTGGTACCGGTTACCTTAAAGTCCATATCGCCGAAGAAATCTTCAAGGCCCTGGATATCGGTAAGAAGTACAAAATCATCATCGGTTTCACCGGTTACAAGACCGCAGGAAATACCTGCAACCATTTTCTTAATCGGTACACCGGCAGCCATTAAGGACATGCAGGATGCACAGGTGGATGCCATGGAAGTGGATCCGTTACTTTCAAAAGTCTCGGATACGCAACGGATTGCATAAGGGAATTCTTCCTCGGTAGGAAGTACCGGAAGAAGTGCTCTCTCTGCCAGGGCACCATGTCCGATTTCACGACGTCCCGGTCCGCGGCTTACTTTGGTCTCACCAACGGAGTATGCCGGGAAGTTATAATGATGCATGTATCTTTTTGCTTTCTCGTTCTCATCCAGTCCGTCGATTTTCTGAACTTCGGATAAAGGAGCCAGTGTGCAGACATCACAAATCTGCGTCTGTCCTCTGGTGAACATCGCGGAACCATGAACTCTGGGGATGATATCCACTTCTGCAGCTAAAGGACGAATCTGGGTAATCTCTCTTCCGTCCGGACGCTTGTGGTCTTTTAAAATCATCTTGCGCACGGTCTTCTTCTCATACTGGTAAATTGCCTCACCCAGGATTGCAAGCCACTCTTCGTTCTCGGCAAATGCCTCTTCGAGTTTAGCGGTAATCTCACGGATGTTCTCTTCTCTTTTCTGCTTCTCGTCGGTAAATACGGCAACTTCCATCTCTTCGGGAGTTACGATGCCGCGCATTGCCGCGAACATTTCCTCGGGAATCGCACAGCTTTCATATTCATGTTTTGCTTTTCCGACTTCTGCTACGATTCCGTTAATCCATGCGATGATGGTCTGGTTAATTTCATGAGCCTTGTAAATAGCCTCAATCATTTTTGCCTCGGGAACTTCCTTCGCGCCGGCTTCAATCATAA
>OMRN01000415.1 GCA_900313265.1 uncultured Lachnospiraceae bacterium
ATTGCAACAGTGTAATCGCCGCTCATTCCCATCGACAATTCGACACCAATACCATTATGAATTTTTTTCTCAAATAAGTCAACAGATAATTGCCTTAAATTCACAAAATATTGACGATTTTCTTCCGGATTTTCAACATATGGTGCAATTGCCATAAGTCCGCAGACATCAAGACCGGGCAGGGCACATACTTCTTCATAGAATTTTCTGCATTCTTCGAAAGACACTCCGAATTTCGATTCTTCCTCTCCGACATTAACTTCGAGAAGAATCCGGACCGTAAGATTTTTCTTTACGGCTTCCTTGCTGATTGCCTCTGCTAAATGAAGGCTGTCAACGGAATGAATCATATAGGCCACGCCTACGATATCCTTAACTTTATTTGTCTGCAGATGCCCGATCATATGCCATCTGACATCCTGTGGCATCTCCGGCTTCTTTTTTAAGATTTCCTGGACCTTGTTTTCACCGAAATCGCGGCATCCCGCTTCATAAACCGGCATCATATCCGATATCGGTTTTGTCTTGGAAACGGCAATGAGTTTGCAGTCCTCTTCGTTTCTGCCGCATTCTTTCAAAATGGAAATCATTTCGTTTTTGATATGTAAATAATTCTCTCCCGTATTCATATTTCAATCCTTTTCTTTATAAGATTATGAAATTTTCTTGTTAATACTTAATTTTACGGTTACTGATAAATAATATCATCGTCGTTAACCGTGGACGCATCCAGCACGATATAGTCATACGCACGAAGACCGTAGGTGGAGTTTGGCGTAACAATCGAGTATTCTTCATTCTGGTACTGGATGGTAATCTGACGGAAATCGGCATATCCCTTATTGATGTTGTATACACCGATCAGGGTGCCCTTCTTGCTGGCCGTAAAACTTTGCGTCGAATCCAGTTTTATAATGACCGTACCGAGTTCGATTTCCGGAGCATTGATGTAATAATACCCGTATTTGTTATCGTAAATCTCGGTCTTGATCTCAACATTCGCCAGCTGTCCTTTGTCATTATAAGACTGAATATTGAAATAAACCGATCCGTCATCGTCAAGTACGGTACCGTATTCTTCCGGAATCAGGAAAAATTCCTTCTCTACGATGGAAGTATTCGGAATCTTCAGTCCGGTTTTTTCCTCCATAACAATCTCAATATCCATAAAACGGTCATTTACGAACGAAGAAACATAATTCCGGAAGGAAAGCACAACAAAAGTTCCTTCTCCGTGTTTAACCACATCCGTTGCCGCGTAACAGGAAGTCTGGTTCTTTAAAAATTTTACAAGCACATTCCCCTCTTCCTTGATTTTCTGGGCCGTGCTTTCGTCCGTCTCAATAACAACTTTCCAGTCTTCGGAAGTCACAAGCTTATATACGGCATTCCCCGAAGCAACGAGTTCGTTATTCACGAACTGCTTTTTCTCGTAATCCTTTCGCTTGAAATGGTCCACCGTAATGTTGTCCAGCGAAACATCCTCGTAATTATCCATGGAAAAAACCACATATCCGCTTCTCGGTGCATATTTCATCTTAATCGAATTTCCGTAATGACCGGAAGACATGTTGTCAATCGAATTTAAAACGTTTAAATTGGACAGTTTCAGCGTGGTTCCCTGAAGATTATATTTAAAATCGTAAACCGGTGTAAATTTCTTTGTGGAAAAATCCTTGGTAAAGGATACGATTTCATTCTTGATTTCGTTAAAATCCTCATTGGACATAATCCGGTCGTCTTCCGAAGCATTCTTTAACATTTCGGCAAGTTCCCCGCTTGAATCGACCGAATAAACCAGATCACCGCTTGCCACGCGTTCCCCTTCTCTGGTGTAATAATTCACATAACCGGCATCCTGGGCATAAACGATTTCTTCCTCACGCAAAACAAGCCCGTTAAAAGTAGCCGGTGTTGTAAGCGAACCGACTTTTACCTCGTAACCGGCAACCGGATTGGAACGTATATAGGCAAAAAGCGAATAAATAATATAGCCGCCGATAATCACAAAAACAATAATACCGATGTTGATATTCAGCGGTTTATTTGCCCGTACCGTTCTTCTTCTGTTTTTCTGTTCTTTATTCTCGCTCATTTTATTCCGGAAAAAATCTTAATTTATCCGATAAATGCCATACGCAAGCTGTAAAATCCCCGTTAGTTCTCGCTTAATCAAGTAAAAAGGAAAGCCCCAGAAAACGGTTTCTGAGGCTGAAATCCACCTTATTCCATACGATTTTTATAAAGCAACGAGTACACGGTCTTCGAGGGAAGCAGGTACATCGCCGTCGGAAGTGGAAACCGAAATATAAATATCCACACCGAATTTATCACTTAAAAGTTCAAGAGAATGAACAATCTCTTCCAGGGAATTAATATCAATATTGGCCAGTTTCAGGAAATTATCAAAATACATCTGCTGAAGATCGTGATCCTGAGAAATAATACCGGAAAGGAAACCTAAGAATTTATCGCTTGAATCCAACATATACTCGGAAGCATTAATCAGTCGGATTTTGTTGTTGAGTTCATACATATGTTTTGTGGTCGTATCGATATAAACCACATTACCTAAAATTGTTTTAACTTCTTCGTTAACCTTCTCCAAAAGTACTTTGGATTTTCCCTTTCCGTTCTTGCCTGTAATCATTCGCACCATAATGTAACACCCTCCGTAAAAGAAATATTTTTACTCTTCTATTATACTGAATATCTCCGAAAATAACAACTCATTTTAGAGGAATTTAATCATGTATCGCAAGCATGGCGGACGTATCCGTGTAGGATGATTCCCTGTCCGGTGCATGCAGGATAACCGTAATGTAATATTTGTTATCGGAGTCCTTTTCGTACATCACAAGACAGCTTCCCGCAGCCGCCGTGGTTCCTGTTTTACCGCCTAAGACTACGACATCCGGAGGCAGATTATACGAATCTTTGAAAAAGAGATTCGTACTGCCGACTTCGATTTCCTTCACATTCCCGGTAGCATCGTAAAACGAAGTCGTATAAGCCACCTGTCCGATGATATTCTTAAACTCGTCAATTTTTAACGCTTCGTTAAAAATCAGATACATGTCATATGCCGTGGTCAGATGACCTTCCTCGGTAAGGCCGTGCGGATTGCAAAAATGCGTATTCGTAGCCCCGAGCGCATAAGCCTCGGCATTCATCGCCTTTACAAATGTATCCACGCTTCCGCCGACGTGTTCGGCAACTGCTAAAGCCGCATCGTTTGCGGAGCAGACTAACATAATATTCAGCGCCTGCTCAAGCGTCATGGTATCTCCGGGTCTGAGTCCCGCTGTCTGTGCACCGGACTCGGTAACCATGGCATTCTCCGTAACCGTAATGCGGTCATTTAAGTTTCCGTATTTAAGCGCAACCAGCGCGGTCATGATTTTTGTCGTTGACGCGGGGTTCATGGTATCATACATATTCTTGCCGTATAAAACGGTAAGATTCGTCGTATTGAAAAGTGCTCCGGAATCTGCCTGAATTAAATCAAATGATGCGGCATAATCCCCGTTATCCACACAGATACTCTGAGAATACCCGGTCAGTTCGGAATTGACCTGTGCGGAATTCACCATGGTATAAGCCGAAGATTCCATATCCCGGTCAAATTTCATGCTGTATCCGCTACCGCCGCATCCGGTTAAAAGTACGGCAATAAGAGCCATTCCAATGATAAGAAATGCTTTATTTATACATTTCACGCCACTCTAAATCTCCTCTGTCAAGGGATTTGATTAACAGTTCCGCACTGGCTAAGTTCGTCGCAATGGGAATGTTGTGAATATCGCACAACCGTACAACATTGCTGATTTCCGGCTCATGGTCTTTTGCAGTCAGCGGATCGCGAAGGAAAATGACCAGATCAATCTGGTTATGTTCAATCTGCGCACCAATCTGCTGTTCACCGCCGAGATGGCCGGCTAAATACTTGTGAATGTTTAAATTGGTTACTTCTTCAATCAAACGCCCTGTCGTTCCTGTAGCATAAAGCTCGTTCTTACAAAGAATTCCCCTGTAAGCGATGCAGAAATTCTGCATCAGTTTTTTCTTTGCATCATGTGCAATCAGTGCAATGTTCATTTTTGCTACCCCACCCGTTAGTTAGTATACTTCTGTTCACACTGCAGTCCCACGTTTAACACAAAACCCATTCCGATGTAAAGACTTACAAGGGAAGTCAGTCCTGCGGAAACGAAAGGAAGCGGAAGTCCGGTATTCGGGAAAAGTCCCGTAGCTACCGCGATGTTTACCATTCCCTGAAATCCCACCAGGGCCCCCATTCCTGCGGCGACAATCCTTCCGGATATGTCTTTCGATTTGTGAGCAATGATAAAACATTCCGCCACAATTCCCAGAAGGAGCAAAATCACGAGAGCGGATCCGATAAAACCGAGTTCTTCTCCGATAATCGTAAAAATAAAGTCCGTCTGGGGTTTGGATATAAAATTACCGTTTTTCACGGAATTTACAACATTATTGTTCAAACCTTTTCCGGTTAGTTTACCGCTTCCGATCGCCATTACCGAATTTAACTGCTGATAGGCTTCTTCAAGTTCGTACTGTTCGGGATGAAGCCAGGCTAAAATACGGTCCTGCTGATAAGGCTTTAAAATCTTCTGGTTCGGCTGAAGAATATAAATAAACAAAAGCACGGCAGCAGGTATGGCAACGCCGAGCGTACCGAGTACATATTTGTACGGTACTTCACCGCAGAACAAGACCACACACATAACCAGAAAAATAACAATGGTCGTGGAGAGGTCCGGCTGCATGGCAATTAAAAGAAGCGGCGGAACCATTAATGCAATGCTAAGAAGAATAAAACGAATGTCTTTCATTTTATCCCTAAATTTCATTATAAACTGTGCGTAAAACAGAATCAACAGAATTTTTGCAAGCTCGGACGGCTGTACGGCAATTCCGATGTTCAGCCAGCGCTGTGCACCGCCGTGCGTTTCGCCGAATAATTTTACCAAAACAAGGAGTCCTAAGTTCCCTACATAGATTAACCACCACAGTTTTAAGAGTTTGGTGTAATCCATGAAGGACAAAAGAATCATAATGACAAAGCCGAAAATAAAGCCGTAAATCTGCTTGTTCTGTATGGATTTCTCGGCACTTCCGACTGCAAGAATTCCGATTACCGTAATCGCAATCAGCATAATAATCAGTCTGAAATTGTAATCCTTAAAGCGATATTCGCTGAATTTAAAAAGCATTTAATCTCCTCCTGTTGCCGTAAGAGGTGTATCCGCCTCACCGGTAATCAGGTTGTCTCTGTTCTTTAAGTCAAAGTAATAAGCAAGCACGTCTTTGGAAAGCTGTGCGGCATAGTCCGAAGAATATCCGTTCATAATCCTGGTACTGATGGAAATCTGCGGGCTTTCATAGGGCGCATATCCGACAAAAAGCGCATGGTTGGCTCGTTTCTTGGACTCCTGTGCCGTTCCGGTTTTGCCGGCAGCGGTAACCGGAAGTTCGTTGAAGTAAAGTTTCGCTTCCACCACCCTTTTAAGACCCGTATGAACGGCATCCCAGTAATCGTTCGGAATATCGATATGGTTCCGGATGGTTGCATGATTATCAAGGACAACATTCTCCTTTGCATCGACCACTTTGTTTAAAAGCGTCAGGTTATAAACGGTTCCGCTGTTGGCCACCGCCGTAATATAACGGTTCAGCCCGATTGTCGTATAGGCATGTTCACCCTGTCCGATGGCGGAAGGAACGGGATATACATGCGATACATTCGGCTCGGCCTCGTAAATTTCAATTCCCGATTTTTCCGTCAGACCGAATAAATCGGCATACTTTGCAAGACGGTCCGTACCGAGCGTATCGTCGTAAACATTGTTTTCGTCCTTTGCAAGGCGGTAACCGACTTCGTAAAAGAAGCAGTTACAGGAATGTGCAATACCTCCGGTAACATTTAAATTTCCGTGCCCGCCGGGATAAATCCAGCATTTGTGCTGAATGCCGTATAATTTGTCAAAAACTCCCACACAGGTAATTAAAGAAGTTGTATCGATGACGCCTTCGGACAGTCCTGCAACAGCCGAAACCGGTTTGAAGGTGGATCCGGGCGCCGAACGGTACTGTGTGGCATAATTCCAAAGCGGTCTGGAATAATCGTTATTTAAGCGGGCCAGATAGCTTGTATCCGCCGAATTGGCCAGACGGTTATTGTCATACCCCGGATACGAAACCAGTGCCAGCACGTCACCGGTATTTACATCCGTGACAACAACGGCACCGCAACAGGGATCGAGTGCTAACTGTGCCGGAGTAATGTCCAGTTCGGAAATGCTTTGAAGCACAAAATCATACGGACTGATTGCACCGGCCTTTAAGGAATCCACTCTTTCTTTCGGAATATGAATCTGGTTCTGATCCCATAAAATCAGACAGATCTGACGACCGCTTATTAAATTCTGCGCAATCATGTATTTATAGATTTTCTTGGTAAATTCGGTATTCCCTTCGAGATTTTTCAGGGTATAACGGATAATGCTTTCGTAAATTTCCTCCGAATCGGAATACTTCTTGTTTACATCGAGTTTCTGCGTGTTAATCCAGTTTTGCGAAATGCAGTAATCCAGATATTCACGGATACTGATGGTTTCATCCTTTGCCCATGCAATATAGGTCGGATCTTCTTCGTATCCTTCGCCTTTTACGATGATTCCGTGGTTTTCGGATGAAAGCATGGAAATAATAAAACTCTGGTAAACCTGATATTCCTTGGGAAGCTGGTTATAAGGTGTCGTCCCTTCTCTCATCTGAGCTTCGATTTCGTCAAGAACCGCCGCCTGTTTAATCAAAAATGCCTCATAGACTTCCCTCTCCGTCTCCGATGCATAATCCTTGGAAAATCGCCTCGTATCGATTACGTTATTATTGAAAAATGCATTATAGACATCGTCAATCGGAATAATAATATCCTTCGAGTCCTGATTCTCTCTCGGAATAAATTCCTTCACATTCCTGATTTTAGAAACGAGTATACCGGCGATTTTCTGTTCCAGCAAATGATAAACGGCAATCTGCAAATCCTTGTCAATCGTTAAGTATACGTCATCTCCGGCAACCGGAGCCGTATAGGAAGCGCGCTCTAATACTTTTCCCATGTTATTGACATATAACGTTTCCTTGCCCTTTGTACCCTGCAGATACTCTTCCATTGCCAGTTCCATGCCGGTCTTTCCGACAAAGTCGTTCATGGTATAACCGGAATTTTCGTTTTGGGAA
>OMRN01000413.1 GCA_900313265.1 uncultured Lachnospiraceae bacterium
AATCCCAAGATAAAACAGGTTTACTGCAGCGATTGTTCGTTGGAGAGCCTGAACCTGACAGGATGCGAAGCACTGAACCTTCTTCACTGTTACCGAAATCAGCTGACAAGCCTGGATGTCAGCGATTGTAAAAAACTGGTGGATTTACAAAGCTTCGGGAACTCGTTTGAACAGCTGGATATCAGCAATTGTCCGGATCTCGTTTTCTTATCCTGCGGCAAAAGTCCGCTGAAGAGTATTGATGTCTCGAAAAATCCGAAACTGAGAGAATTCACCTGTTCATCCTGTAAGATTCAGTCACTGGATGTTTCTAATAATCCGGCGCTGGAATTATTAAACTGTCAGCTGACGGACGTAAAAACGCTTGACATCAGTAAAAACGAAAAACTCTTACAGGTTTATAAGACGGGCAGAAAAAGCTCCAAAACCGCAGAAGACGTGAACTATGTCATTTACGAACTGGACCGGGAAAGCGATCCCCGCTATCCGGCATCGCTGTCTTTTAACGAGACCGTGGAACTCATTACGAGTCCGAGGGTTACGGAACTTTTTGACGATGTGAAAGAAGGAGCATGGTATGTGCCGGCTGTCCAGTACGCCTACGATAACGGACTTATGGTCGGAAAAGGCAATAAGTTCGGCGTTTCCGATGCACTCAAAAGAGAGCAGTTTGTGCAGACGCTTTACAGTATGAGCGGAAAGCCGGAGGTGGGAGCGGATGTTCAGAATCCGTTTACCGATGTTCCGGATACCAAATATCCGAGGGATGCGATTCTTTGGGCAAACGAAAACGGAATTGCAAAAGGAAATGCAGACGGTACATTCGGTGTCGGCAAATCGATTCAGAGACAGGCAGTAGCGGTCATGCTTTATAAATATGCCGAAATGCGTGGATTTAACCTTGATGCAAATCCAGGTGCCATTGACGGCTTCAGTGATGCTTCAAAGGTTGAAAACTGGGCCAAAAGTGCGATGGAATGGGCTGTTACGCAGGGAATCATAGCCGGAAAAGGCGGAAATAAACTGGATCCGAAAGGAAATGCATCCAGAGCGGAATGCGCGGCAATGTTAATGAAACTGGTTGAGAAGAATCCGTAAAAAGTGATATTATGATGACAGGGTCAAAAGTCGTTTAAGATTGCACGAAAACGGCTTTGAACTATAAAGGAAAACGAGGGGAGGATTCAAATGGAACGAAAGGAAAAAAATCACAAAGCGATAATCCGGAGACTCGGAATTATCATGTCACTGATTCTTTTTTCCGCGCTGGCGGTGCTTTTTAGCAACGATAATGTATATGGCGCGGAGCTGACGGTTGAAATTAACGAGAAGAATTTTCCGGATGCTAATTTCAGAAAGTATATTAAGGATAATTTCGACAAGGACCACAATGGTTCCTTAAGTCAGACGGAGATTGATGCGGTCTATACGATTGAGTGCGGAAACATGGGAATCAGCGATGTAACCGGGCTTAAGTATTTTACCAGTCTTTATTATTTCGGCTGTACAAGCAACAATCTTACTTATCTGGATCTTACGTACAACAAAGATCTGCGCTTCTTATACTGCCCGTACAATAAGATTACGAAGCTGGATTTATCGAAGCAGGAATGGTTATACGGATTAAAGTGTTACGATAACAAAATTACTTCACTGAATTTGTCCAAGAACAAAAATCTCCAGACTGCGCTGGTCGGCTGGAACCCGATGACATCTTTAAATGTAAACGGCTGCACGAATCTGCTGGAACTGGATGCCAGTTATTGTAATCTTGCTTCCCTGAGTTTAAAGGGGGCTCCTGCACTGACTGTTGCAAGATGCTATGGTAATCAGCTGACTTCACTGGATGTTACTTCGAACACCTCTCTGGTTGTATTACAGTGTGGTGATAATAAACTTGCAAATCTCAATCTTAAATCAAACCGGGCACTGGTTATTTTAAACTGCTATAATAACCAACTGACTTCCCTGGATTTAACCGGCAATCCTTCGCTAAATAAACTTGATTGCGGAAATAATAAACTGACCGCACTGAATATCAGTAAGAATACGAATCTTCTGGATTGTTTCTGTTATAACAATCAGCTGACTTCCCTGAATATCGGAACAAATGGAACCATGGTTCATCTGAATTGCTCCGGAAATAAACTGGCGAAACTTGATGTCAGCGGATGCGAGTTCCTGACATTCCTAAGGTGCGAGGATAACAAACTGAAAAAGGTATCAACTGCGTATTGTCCGCTTTTGATGGGGTTGAGCTGTTATCAAAACAATATAAAAGTGCAGGATATCAGTAATAATCCTTTCCTTCGGGATGTTTATAAGAAGGATGAATGGAAATATGACGGAGTAATCCATTATTCATCGTACGGAAGTTATTTGTATTTTGATGAAAAGACGTCCCTCTACAGGGATGGTCAGGGACCTTCGGTTGCCGACCGTTTTGATGATGTTTATTTAGGAGAATGGTATTCGGATGCGGTTCAGTATGTATTTGACGAAGGCATCATGGTCGGAAAGAAAAAAACATTCGGTATCAATGATAAAATTAAACGTGAGGACTTCGTAACAATTCTTTACAGCATGCAGGGAAAACCCGATATGTCAAAGGCCGTAAATCCGTTTTCGGATACACCCGCAGCACCCGGATATCCGAGAGACGGTATTCTCTGGGCACACCAGCAGGCGATTTCCAACGGAAACGCGGACGGCTCCTTCGGTGTCGGAAAGCCGATTCAGAGACAGGCTGTTGCGGTTATGCTGTATAAGTATGCGGAACTTTGCGGTTATGATCTGACGGCTACTCCCGGTTGTCTTAACGGTTTCAGCGATGTTTCGACCGTTCAGGCATGGGCAAAAACATATATGGAATGGGCAGTAACACAGGGCATTATGTCCGGAAAAGGCGGTAACCGTTTGGATCCCATGGGATTTACCACGAGAGCGGAGTGCGCGGTTATGATTAAGAAACTGGTTGATAAAAACGGCGGGCTGAAAGCGATTATGGGAATTCCGGAAACCATCGAAGATCCTCTTGCGCTTCCCGAAGAACTTGAAGAACCGGAGATAATGCCGGAAGACGAAGATAAATTAGAACCGGAAGATGATTCCGAAATCGAACCGGAAGAGCCTTCGAAAGATGATTCCGAAATCGAGCCGGAAGAACCTTCAAAAGACGATTCCGAAATTAAACCGGAAGAACCTTCGGAAGACAGTTCCGAGGCTGAAACGGAAGCATAAGAAT
>OMRN01000412.1 GCA_900313265.1 uncultured Lachnospiraceae bacterium
AACCACGTGCGCTAGAGGATTCGAACCCCCGACCTTTTGGTCCGTAGCCAAACGCTCTATCCAGCTGAGCTAAGCGCACATCCGTTTTTCAACGCATTGACTATTCTATTCCAAAAATCACTCAATGTCAAGAAGAACTGGATTTAATTCACGTTAATTTAGAATCTGCGTGACATTTCCGTATTCGTCCGTCGTGTAATCATGCGGTTTCACCGGTGCTCCGCAGTGCGGGCAGGTCACATGCATGCCGACGATATAGATGCCTCCGCAGTATTCGCATGCTTCCTGATCCACGAAGTTCGGGTCGCAGACTTCTGCCCTGCTGTAATTTTTCTCTCGAATAGGATGAAAGTCCATGGCAAACACCATGATTCCGAGAAAAATAAAATCAAAGACCAGCAGGCAGGCACTTCCCGGCATGGACAGATATTTATCCATGACATGCGGTGTCAGGTCTTCAAAGGCTTTCGCAATAGCTTCGTCCACGCTGTACTGTTTATCCAGGAAAAGACTGTGAAGATTTTTCGTGAAAGAATCCGTCTGCTTTCCGTCCAGAATCGGGTCCGTATCATCACCCTGCATGCCTTCCCAGTACCAGTCTTCAAAACCGTCTTCTTTCGTACCGGTTGTATAGACAATCAGCCAGTGTTTCTCATCATCAA
Source organism: uncultured Lachnospiraceae bacterium (assembly GCA_900313265.1). Lineage (GTDB taxonomy): Bacteria > Bacillota > Clostridia > Lachnospirales > Lachnospiraceae > UBA3766. The sequence goes on from OMRN01000412.1 coordinate 663, forward strand.
ACCGGTTGATATAATCTTCATACGCATATTTTTCCAGTGACCTGTAGTTTCCCTGCCATACCTCGTTCGGATAAATTACAACCACCGGTGTAATTCCGGTCTTATTCTGAAATGCCTGCAGGGAAGCCATTAAGCGGCCCGGATCTTTTACGACACCGACTCTGTCGTCCACATAAATGCGGGAATCATAATTTAAATTAAGCGGTTTCGGAAAATGACCGGACAGAAAAAGAATTACCGCCGACATCAAAATAACCGGGCATACAACAAATATCAGCAAAAGGATTCTTGATGTCCACGCCTTCTTTGCCGTTTTGCGGATATCATAATTCGCATAAACAAATACCGGACGTTTATTCCGGTAGTACATATATGTAGTTGCACCTTCAAAAGGAGTTGAACTTGAACGTGTTACGGGACCTCTGCTGCGACTCCCGCTGCTTCTGTGACTGCTGCTGCGATGATGCGATCCTCTGTGGGAACCGCCTCCGTGTGAACCTCCGCCCGATGAATGTGGCATAACCCCTCTCCCCTTTTTACGTAATCCTATTCCTGCAATTTTTGATAAGATAAATTCTTTATATCACGGTTACGTATATTTTTCAATTGCCCGCAACGTGCTATACTTTATTTCAGGTAGTCACTTTACTTTTCTTTTTAACCCCGGACCACGATTCCCTGCCATATTTTATCGTTGTCCGGTGATTCATCGGTACTGCAATTTTCATTTAGGTAACGGAAAGGGCAAAAATATGCGATACGATCCGAATTACAATGACCAGTTTTTCTACGACAGTTCCAACGATATCGGACTTTCAAATGTATTTGACATCATGAAATCCGAAATGAGCAGAAGAAAGGATGCTTACCAAAACGGGGTAAAAAGGCCCCCTTCACCCTACGGAAAAGGAGTCGGCATCGGAGTCCTTGTTCTGCTTGTTTTGTGGATTATCATATTCGGAATCTGTTTTCTTATAACCAAAAGTTTCATTTACAGTCTCATCATGGCCATGTGCGGCCTCTTCGTCGGTTTCGGTTTCGTCCTGATTTTCATGGGTGTCTATTTCTTCATCCTTCTTCCGAAAAAATGCTGTCTGCCGGTTGAAGCAACCTGCATCGGGCACAGCATTTCCGGAAGCAACAACTCCCGCGGAAGAATGCAAACCCTGCGCTGCCCCGTTTTTGAATACGATTACGGCGGGGAACACTTTGTTGCCTTCGATGCCATTTACGATAACACCTCCAAAATTCCCTTTGTGGGATTAAAAACAACCATCCAAATCAATCCCGACAAACCGGACGAACTGGTTTGGAATTTTGAGAAATCCAGACTCATCTTCTTTATCGCCGGTGCGGTTTTTGCCATTGCTTTAGGAAGTGCTTTTATCTGGCTGACCAATCAGGATGAAGCGCTGTTAAATCAGATTCTTCCTTCCAGACAGGCTGCCGTGGAGGAAACTGTGGACCCGGCCGGACGAAAGTTAAACGAAGACGGACGCATTATTCTGACGGACGAATATCTTGACGAACTGATTGCTCCGCATTTTCCGGGCACAACATGGACCATCCGCAAACGGAATCTGAAAGAAGTACAGAAGAACGTAAACGGGGAACAGGGAATAACCGGTTTCTTCTTCGAGCCGGATGACGTACAGAATTATAACGCCGTATCCGAAGATGAATCACGGATGTCCGACTATATGAAAAATGCAAAACCGGGAGATGAATTCTATTTTGTGGAATATGAAGACAAGACCGCAACAATTTTCCCGTGCGCAGAATATGTTTATGAAGGGATTAAATAAATTGCCTCCGGGTGCCCAAAAGATGCTTCGCATCTCTTTACACTTTTGATGTAAAAGTGTCTGTCACTTTTGAGCCAAAAGTGACAGGCACCCTTACATTTACGGCTCGATTATATTAAAGTCGCCTTTGGAACCGCCTGCAAATAAGGTTAAATGATCGGCAAAAATATTGAATTTCCCTGTATCGCCTTCCACTTCGGCATTCTTTAAAAATGCCTCTTTTGCTCCCGCAAGAAGAAGCAGTACGTTTTTCTCCGGAGATTTCACAACGACATCCGCATCCGCACCGGACGATCCTTTCGCATAAAGAAGTGCTCCGTATCTTAAGTAGACCGTGTATAATTCTCCGGTATCAATCATATGAAATTCGATGGTGAAATTCTCATTCTCCACCGCATGCTTATCAAGCAGAATTCCCATGTAATCAAAAGCCATCGCGGGCGTTAAGTTTCGCATCAGATCCGCACCGAATTTGGAAGTGCCGGTCAGTTTCTTTGTCTGATTTCCTTCTCTTAATTCAAGTGCCGCCGTCAAATAGCAGTTACGCCAGGTTCCGGACTCTGCCTGATATCCGAGCTGTTCAAGCGCATCCGCACAAAGAAGTCTGGCTTCGGTATTCGAAGGATCGGCAAAAACAATCATGTTGGTAAATTCCGCAACCCACTGATAATTGCCTTCTTCATACTCTTCGTGCGCTTTTTTCAGGGCTTCCTTCATACCTCCTAAGGATATGTATTCCACCCATTTCTTTCCGCTTTCTTCCGGAGTCAGTTTGTTTAAGTTAATCGGATTGGCATCATACCAGCCCATATATTTCTGATAAACCGCTTTGGAATCGTGAATCAGGGTGCCGTAATACTGACGGGTATACCAGTTCTTTTCAAGCGACTTCGGCAGTCTTATTTTCGTCGCGATTTCCGTGGATGTATAACCCTGATTGATCATCGAAAGCGTTTCATCGTGAATGAACTTATAAACGGCCGCCGTATTAATCATGTAGTCCTTAATAACCTGTGTCCCCCAGTGAGGCCAGTTGTGGGACTGGAATACGACATCCGTCTTATCCGCATATAAAGCGACAGCTTCCATGATATATTCCGCCCAGGCATTTCCGTCTCTTACTTCAGCACCGCGCAGGGTATAAAGATTATGGAGAGAACAGGTACAGTTTTCCGCCATCCAGAGAGCACGTCTTCCCGGGAAATAGGCATTCATTTCGGCCGGTGCTTCCGTTCCCGGCGTAATCTGGAATTCGATCTCCACGCCGTCAACGGTGATGGTCTCACCGGTCTGTTTTATCTCATACGTCGGACGGATAAAGGAAACACTGCCTTTGGACTGTCCCATTCCGATACCGATGGACATGGCGCCATACGGATTCTTCGGGAGAAGTACACCGTACTGATACTGTGCACGCCGGCTCATTGCCGTTCCGGCATTTAAGTTCTCGGATACCGCAAAGGCGGTATATCCTTCCGGCACAATGACGGGGATTTTTCCGCTTGCAATCTGCTCATCAATCGGAAGCGACGCATCCGCAAGTTCTTCATCGCTTACAAATACCCGGACGCCGCCGAAATGATCAATATGGGAATGGGAAATCAAAACCGCCCTGACGGGTTTTTCCCCGAGGTTTTTCTCCACCAGATCCCTTGCCGCTTTCGCGCACTCGGTTGTCATCGAAGTATCAAAAATAATCCAGCCGGTGTCTCCCTCAATAAAGGTAATATTCGCCATATCATATCCGCGAACCTGATAAATTCCGTCCGTCACCTTAAACAGTCCGTATTTATGATTGTTCCGGACATTTTCCCAAAGACTCGGGTTTACCGAAGCCGGTGCCGTTTGCAGTTCATCCAAAAATCCATAGGCCTTCTGACTCCATACCACGCGCCCGTCCGGCGTAACAATCTCCAGTTCTTCCGGCGCATCAATCAGACCTTTTCCGGCATTCTCCCGTTCGCTCGTATCCTCGAAATCCAGTTTTTCATACCACTTTTCATTCGCCGATTTTGTAAATGAACTTGCCGGTTTCGGTTCTGTGCTCACATTGCAGACATCTCCCGCTGTGGTGTTTTCTTTCATATAATCCCCCTTCCAAAAAAGGTGCCTGTCACTTTTGCACCAAAAGTGACAGGCACCCTTACACTATTTTATTCTTCACCTTCCTCTGTTAAGTAGCCGCAGGCCTCTGCAGTACAGGTCTCACCTTCACAACCGGCAAATGCACCGCAGGCATCACCCGCACAGGCTTCCGTTTCACATCCGGTGTAGTATCCGCAGGTTGCGCCGCCGCATGCTTCTCCTTCACAGGTTCCGTATGCACCGCAGACGTCTCCGCCGCAGGCCGCACCTTCACAGGCTAAGAAGCCAAGGCAGGCATCTCCGCCGCACGCATGTCCGGCACAGTCCGCATCCATGGCACAGGTATCGGCTCCGCAGACATTTCCGCCGCATCCGACATCCGCTCCGCATGCCGCACCGCCGCAGACATCACCCGCACAGATTCCGTGTGCCGCACAGGCATCTCCGCCACAGACATCGCCGGTACAGATAAAGTCCGAACCGCAGGCAAAACCGCCGCAGACATCACCCGCACAAATGGAGTCTTCCGCACAGGCCTCGCCACCGCAGACTTCTCCGGCACAGATGGAATCAGCTCCGCATCCTTCTGCCGCACATCCGTCCGCCGCACAAATGGCGTCTTCTCCACAGCCGGCTGCTCCGCATCCGTCCGCCGCACATAATCCCTGAGCCCCGCAACCATCGGCTCCGCATCCGTGTGCTCCGCATCCTTCATCCACAGGACATCCCGCAGCAGCGCAGACATCCGCTCCGCAGGATACAATCGAAATAGCCGCCGCACATGCGGAAATAATGGCAAGAATCGAAATTCCGAGCATCGGTACGTCTTCCGGACAGTCGCCGGAACCTGAAAAGTCTTCTTCTCCCGCACCGCCGGATACTTTCTTAAGCTCGCTTAAGTCCATTTCGCTTCCGGAAAAATCGGGAACGCCGAACTCCTTCTCGGCATTTCCTCTCTTCTCGATTAGCTGTACATTGAATCCTTCCGGCAATTCCCTTCCGGCCAGTTTTTCAATAACTTCCTTCGGTCTTGCCTTTAATTCCTTCCGGAACTCGCGATCCTTTTTAACTTTCTCGGTAATCTTCGCATAGAGTTCCTCGAGTTCTTCCTGTGTCCATTTTTCCATATTTTCTTCCCCCTTCCGGACGATTTCGTCCTATTTTACATGATTCCATTTTATTGATTTACTGTTTTTTCTAACATAATTTTTTTTACTATGTTCTCTTTAATTCTCTGTATTCTC